>DATGHN010000264.1:0-3707 GCA_035308005.1 Solirubrobacteraceae bacterium | reverse complement strand
CTGGACGGCCAGGCTTCTAACGCCGACGGTCGGTAGTACCCGGCCGCCGAGACACGTATCGCGCTCGCCTTGAGAACAGCGATCGCTCGGCTGTCATCGACCGTAGCTCGCACAACCCTCAGCACACCGCTCGACATTGCGCGGATCGTACGCAGCCGGCGCCGCCGTGCGCATGTCTTCAGCGCTGCTGCGTCTCGCGCGCGAAGCAGCAGCCGCGTGCGCATCCGGATCGGCCTGCTCAGCGCTGGGGGCGGGGGCGTGACCGGAGTCGGCTATGGCACCGTGACGCGGAAATGTGCGACGGTGACGACGTGTAGGTGTGGCCAAAACGGTGGGAGCATCGGGTAGGTGAGGTCGGGTACGCCCTGGTTGAATGTCTCGGGCGTGCTGGCGTAGTAGACCCGTCCGGTGTAGACGCCGTGACAGGCCGGCTGCAGGCGGATCGGGAGGCGCACGGTCTGTCCGGGCCGGATCGTGCCGGTGCCTCGCCCGAGGACAATGCTGCCGCCGAAGCAGCCGGGCACGACGGCGCGGCGCAGTTCGACGTTGTAGTCGCTGAACAGATCGGGGGAGGCAACACGCGCGGTGAAGGTGATAACGAGGGCGGGTCCTGGGGGCATGACGAGCGCTGAGCGTGTCTGGGTGAAGCCGGGGGGCGTCTGGTATCCCGATCCAAGGCTGACGAGCGGCGGTGGTGCGCCGCCCAGGCGCCGCAGGTAGCGGGCGTGTACGCGAGCGCGGATTTGCGCGGTCGTGGGTGCTGGGATGCGCACTGCGACGAGGCCCTTGGCGACGCAGGCGTCGTGCCCGCTGGCGCTTGGGATGCGGCACGTTGAGCCGTCGCGGAACGTGACTGTCAGCACCGGTGTTCCCGGGGCCGACCAGCCCAGGGCGCCGTAGCTTCCCGTGTTCGCGTCCGGCGGCGCGGGCAGGACGAGCAGATAGGCGCCGTCGCGTCCGTAGGGCGCGATCGTGAACGCGCGGCCTGGTTCGCGCACGCTGATGCGCACCGCGTCGGGGCCGAGGAAACCGACCTCGACGTCGCGCAACACTGACTGCGGGCACCTGACGGCCCAGTCGTGGGAGCCGGGCAGGTCGCAGTGGACCCGCTCGTCGGGGCCAACGTTGCCAACGAGCGGCAGTCCGTCAGCGGTCACGATCTGAGCGCCGCGTGGCGTGAATACGCGTCCGTTGGCGTCGAGCGGTACACAGGTCTGGTCGATGCTGTCGGCCGCGAGAAACGGGTGCAGGAGCCCATCGCCGTGAAACGCGTAGCGGTCGATGGCCAGGGCGCCCAGTTCACCGTTGACGAGACGACCGACCTGAACGCAGCCCAGACCGCGAGTGGTGCGAATCAGGCGCATCGCCCACGGCGGGCCGCCAGCCGGATCAGTCGCGCGCAGCGGCAGCACCGAACGACTCGATGGCACCGGCAGGCCCCAGCCGAGCGTCGGGGTTGCCGCCACCGCGTCGGGCGCCACCACCGAGCCGGACAGCACGCTCGCGGCGCCCCACGCCGCGGCCGCCAGCGCGAGCGCCCCGAGAGCGACCAGCAGCGCGACACGACGCCGGCGAGGGCGCCCGGCGGCGCCACCGCCGCTGTCGGCCGCCGCGATCCGCGCAAACACCACCTCAAACAGCGGCGGTTCCCCATGGATCGTCGGCCGGGCGGCACGCAGCCGCTCGCCCACGTCAAAACGGTCGCTCATGTCGAACTCGCCTCGACGCACGCGTCGCTCACCTGAAGAGTCAGCTCGCGCGCGAGGCGTCGGCGCGCTCGGTGCAGCCGCACCGCCGCCGCACCGCGCGAGCACCCAAGCGCCTCGGCGACCCGCTCCGGCGCGAGCTCCTCCCAGTAGCGCAACAGCAGCGCCTCACGATCACCCTCCGACAACCGCGCGAGTGCAGCCGCGAGCGACCGATCGGACAGCTCAAGCGCCGTCTCGACAGGCCCAGTCGACGCGTACCGCAGACGGTCGCGCAACGCACGCCTGCGACCCGCACCGCGGCGCTGTTGCGAGAGCACACGACGCGCGACGCCGTACAGCCACGGCAGCGGCTCCGCGGGCAGATCCTCGCGCCTACGCCACGCAACGAGAAACACCTCCGCCGTCACCTCCTCAGCCGTCTCACGATCGGAGCGACGCAACGCGTACCCGTATACCAACGGCGCAAAGCGCTCGTACAACCGCGCCATCACAGCCCGCTCATCATCGCCCACACCCACACTATGGCCGGCAACAGCCAAGACTTACACCCCCCCAAAAACGCGCCCTCAACACAAATCGAACCACCGACCCAAGCCCCACAGACAGCCCACCCGCCGCCGAGCGCGCCGCTTTCGCCTAATGGGTACCGACCGCGCTGCGCTGCCGGGATTCGCGCGGAGCGCCAGCGCGACTAGAGTTGCGGTCGTCGACTCCTGCTCATGGAAAGGCTCTAATTCGTGCGAGTTGGTGTTGTGTATCCGCAGAGCGAACTTCGCGGAGATCCGGGCGCGGTTCGCCGGATCGGGAGAGCTGTCGAGGACTTGGGCTTTGACTACCTTCTCGCCTACGACCACGTGCTCGGCGCGGTCCACGCCGATCGAGCACGTCAGCTAACCGGCCCGTACAGCGAGCGGGACCCGTTTCATGATCCGTTCGTGCTATTCGCCCATCTCGCGGGGATCACCGAACGAATCCACTTCGCCACCGGGGTCCTGGTTCTCCCGCAACGTCAGACCGCTCTCGTGGCGCGGCAGGCGGCGGATGTTGATCTTCTCTCGGGAGGACGGTTGCGCCTCGGCGTAGGCGTCGGCTGGAATCACGTCGAGTACGAGGCCCTCGGGCAAGACTTCGGTACTCGGGGCGCTCGGCAGGAGGAGCAGATTAAGCTCCTCCGCCGGCTGTTTACAGAACCCGTGGTCGACTTCTCGGGGCGTTTCGATCGGGTTGACCGAGCCGCACTCGTGCCTAAGCCGACGCGGTCCATCCCGATCTGGCTTGGCGGGGGGTCCGAAGCCGCATTCGATCGGGCCGCCCGGCTCGCGGATGGCTTCATATTCTTCGGCGGAGGAATCGACCACGCCGTGGAAGCATGGAACCGCATGCGCGATCGGTTGCGCGAACTCGATCGGTCCATTGAAGACTTCGGCGCCGAATATGTCGCCCCACCGCAGGACGGCGGCGTAGACCATCTCATGGTGGAGATCGACGCCTGGCGCGACGCAGGCGGTACCCACGTTTCCGTAGTCACGATGGGCCTCGGCATGACCTCCGTCGAAGAGCACGCCGACTACCTCGCCACGGTCGCCAACGCGCTGTCCCGCGCGAGCCGGGACTAAACGCCGCACTGTCGCGTTCGCGCGTGAACGCGACCGCGACCTCCGAGCACGATTACTCACTTTCGCGCGAGGCGACAGTCATCCGCAGCAAGACCGGGTACGGTCTGGACGTGTCGGACTACTTCGAGACCATCCCGGCGCTCAGAGACATCTACCTGGAGGACTCCTACGTACTCGCCATCCACGAGAGCGAAGGCGAGCTGCGAATCGACCTGGACGCCGTCCTGACCGAGAACCATCCGCAGTGGACGCCGCCGAAACCCGGTGAGCCTTACTGCTTCCGCCGGATCCGGCTTATCTTCGAGCGACCTCGCCGGGTGGAGTGGATTCGCAAGGACATGCGGCCGTCGAGGGATGCGACCGGCGAGATCGAGTACGGCAA
>DATGHN010000263.1:0-2339 GCA_035308005.1 Solirubrobacteraceae bacterium | reverse complement strand
CCAGCCGGCCCGCGCCCTCGGACCCGACGAGACGCGGCGGGCGACCGCGCTGGCTGTCGGCGAAGGAATGGACAACGCCGCCAGCCGCACCGAGGCAGAGATCTTGAAGCGCCTCGGCCTGGTGGGGCCCAGCTCGGCAGGTCACGGCGCCGGCGACCTCGCCGCAGAGGCCTACGCGTTCTCGGCGCCGCCCGCCGCCCGCTACGACGCGGCGACCAGCACGCTGCTGGTCCCGAGCTTCTTACCGCTCGGGGCGCAGCGCGCGACGCTGGTGCACGAGATCGCCCACGCCGTCGCCGATCAGCGCTTTGGGCTCCGCCGTTTTCTCGGCCTCGTCCCCGAACGCGGTCCGCGCCTCGACGGCGACGCGGCCCGTGCGCGCCTGGCGCTGGTCGAGGGGGACGCCGTGCTGACCGGGCTCGAGCTCGGCGACCCGCGCGAGAATTTCCTGGGGGCGCATGCGCTCGGTGCGCTTGCCGCTCGGCTGCGCGGGGCGTCGCAGGGGGCTTCACTAGACCCGTCGCCAGGATCTTCCCAGGACCGATCCGGCGAAGGCGCCCCTTCCTGGTTCGTTCAGCTCGGGGAGTTCACGCACGTCGATGGGCTGCTCTTCGTCGCGCGTGTCCGGGCCCACCGGGCGTGGAGCGCCGTCGACGCGCTCTGGAGCGACCCCCCCGACTCCAGCGAGCAGATCCTGCATCCGGAGAAGTACGACGCCTGCGAGCCGGCGATCGCCGTCGACGAAAGCGCTCTTCCCGCCCTGGCAGGCTTCGGGCACCCGGTCGCCAGCGACGTGCTCGGCGAGCTGGTGGTGCGGACCTGGCTCGAATCCGCGCTCCCGCCGGAGATCGCCGCGCGGGCCGCCGCCGGTTGGGGCGGAGATCGCGCCGGGCTCTATGCGCCGACGCCGGCGGCTTCGGTCGCCGACGGGGGCGCCGCGGAGCCGCTCGCGCCGCTCGCCTGGTTGACCGTCTGGGACGACGCCGCCGAGGCGGATGATTTCGCGCGGGCGGCCCGTCAGGTGCTCGCCCAAACGAGTCTCAAGACGAGCAACGCGGCCGGCGAGACGCAAGCCACGGCAGCCGCCACGGCCGCAATCGAGGAACGCGACCTCTTCTCGACACCCGGCGGAACGTTCGCGCTCGCCCGGAAAGGGGATGCCGTCGCCCTGCTGCTCGCGGCGCCCGAGCCGGTCGCGCCGGCGCTGGCTGCGATGCTGGAGGCGACGCGCCCGCGCGCTAGCCGGCGAGCAACGCTTCGCCCACGACGCGCAGCTCAGCCAGGTTGTCCACGTCGTGATCGAGCAGCGGGATCTGGGTGATCTCGGTCCCCGGCGCCTGCGCCCCAAGCCGCGCGATCTCCCGCCGCTCCCCCTCGTAGAGAGCCGCGAACGTGCGGGCGAGCGGAACCAACCGCGCCGCCGCCTCGATGAGCGCGGCGTCGGGGAGGTCGGCGAACGCCGGCGTGGCGCGCAGCGCCTTGGTCAGCTCGACAGCGTCGGTGAGCCCTGGCGCCGGCTGCACGCGGTTGGCGATGAAGGCCGAGAGCGGCACGCCGGCTTCGCGCAACCGCCCGTGGAAGTAGAGCGCCTCGTCGACGGCGGCCACCGCCGGAACCAGCACCAGCAAGAACGCCGTGTCCGGGCTGCGCAGCAAGAGGTCGACCGCGTTGGCGCGCTCCAGGAATCCGCCCAGCACCTGCTGAAAATCGGTCAGGAACGCCCCGACGTCGTCGAGAAACCGGCTGCCGACCAGCTTGGCCAGACGGCGCAGCACCAGCGCGCCGCCCGCCCGCAGCCGCCGCAGCGACAGCCGCCGGAGGCCGCCTCCGCCGTCACCGTCGCTGTCGCCCTTTGGGGGCGAACGGGCGAACCAGCTGAGCGCCGGACTGGAAACGGCCGCGGCGATCCGCTTGGGCGCGTCCAGGAAATCGAGCGCGTTGGCGGTGGGCGGCGTGTCGAGCACGATGAGATCGTAGGCCCCCTCGCGCGCCAGCTCGTAGAGCGCCAGCGTGGCGGCATACTCCTGCGACCCGGTGAGTGAGGTGGTGACCTGCCGGTAGATCGCGTTGTCGAAGATCCGCCGCCGCATCTCCGGATCGGCCACCTGCTCGTCGACGAGCCGGGCAAACGCCCGCGCGGTGTCGAGGCGGACGGCAAACAGTCGAGCCTCGCCCTCCTCCGGGATCCCCAGCGCGCGGCAGGCCTCGGGCGGCACCGGGCGCGGCTCGGGGCCGAGACCACCGACACCGAGCGCGTCCGCCAGCCGCGGGGCGGGATCGATCGTGCAGACCAGCGTCTTGCGCCCGAGCCGCGCGGCGGTCGCGCCCAGCGCCGCCGC
>DATGHN010000262.1:0-2205 GCA_035308005.1 Solirubrobacteraceae bacterium | reverse complement strand
GAGCGCGTCGAGGTCGTCAACCACGACGCCCGCGACCCCGACTCGCTCGTGGCGCTCGGCGTTCACGGCAACGGCGTGCCGGTCGCGATCAACCGGCGTTGGGTGCAGGCCGACCTGCGGATCACGACGGGGTTCGTCGAGCCGCATTTCTTCGCCGGCTTCAGCGGCGGGCCAAAGCTGATCACCCCCGGCCTCGCCGGCCTGGACACCGTGCTCGTGCTCCACGACGCGGTGCGCATCGGCGACCCGCGCGCGACCTGGGGCGTGATCTACGGAAACCCGGTCCACGACGACGTCCGCGCCGCGGCCTCGGCCGCCCTTGCGCACTTCTCGCTGGACGTGATCCTCAACAGCGAGCAGCGCATCATCACCGCGTTCGCCGGCGAGACCGCTCCGATGCACGACGCCGCGTGCGCCGCGGCGCGACGCTACGCGATGCAGACCGTCGCGGATCCGTTCGACGTCGTGGTCACGAGCAACTCGGGATTCCCGCTGGACCAGAACCTCTACCAGGCCGTCAAGGGCATGTCCGCGGCGGCGAAGATCGTCAAGGACGGTGGCACGATCGTCTGCGCCGCGGAGTGCCGGGACGGCTTCCCCGGCCACGGACGCTTCCGCGAGCTGCTCGGATCGCGCTCGAGCCCGGCCGAGCTGATCGAGTCGATCACGACCTCGCCGCGCACGATCCCCGACCAATGGCAGGTGCAGGTGCAGGCGAACATCCAGTCGCGCGCCACGGTGCACCTCTACACCGATCACCTCACCGACGAGGAGGTGCGCGAGGCGCACCTGGAGCCCACGCACGACATCGCGGCGACCGTGGGCGACGCGCTCGACCGCGCCGGCCCGGCCGCGACCGTGTGCGTGCTGCCCGAGGGGCCGCAGACGATCCCGATCCTGGCGTCGGAGCCGTTCTGAGCCGGCGGCCGCCCGAAGGCGGCCTTCACACCGTCGTGTAGAGCACCATCGCGGTCCCGAACAGCAGGCAGTACACGCCGAACGGGATCAGGTTGTTGTTCCTGAAGTAGCGCAGGAGGTAGTGGACGGTGACGACGGCCGCGATCGCGGCCACGACTGCCGCGATCACCGCGGCGCGGCGCACGCCGTGGTCGCCGAGCGGACCGGTGAGATCGGAGACCTTGAAGAGGCCGGCCGCGAGGATGATCGGCGTCGCGAGCAGGAAGGCGAACTTCGCGGCATGCTCGTTGTCGAGCCCGCGCTGCAGCCCGCCGGTCATGCACACGCCGTCGCGGCTGATCCCGGCGATCAGCGCGGTCGACTGGATGACGCCCAGTCCGGCGGCCTCGGTGTAGCTGAGCGACTCCATCGTGCGTCCCTCGGGTTGATTCCCAGCGAGCGCCTGGACCGCCGGACGCCGGCGCAGGCGCTCGGCGCCGATCAGGATGAAGCCGTTGACGACGAGGAAGATCGCCGCCGCGGTCGGCTTGGCGAGCGCCACGCGCACCGGGTGCTCGAGCAGGATTCCGAGGATCCCGGTGGGGATGCTCGCGACGATGATCAGCCAGGCGAGCCGCTCGCTGGAGGTCTCGATCCGCCGGGTCGCGAGCGTGCGGAAGAAGGCGCGGATGATCTCGATCCAGTCGCGCCAGAAGTAGATCAGCAGGCCCACGGCGCTGCCGACGTGCAGCATCACGACGAACGCGAGCCAGAAGGACTCCGGCTTGGACTGGCTGGCGACGAGGTTGTGCCAGCCGAAGAGCGTCGGGAAGAGCACCGTGTGGCCGAGGCTCGAGATCGGGAAGAGCTCGGTCACGCCCTGGAGCAACCCGAGGACGACCGCCTGGAACGTCGTGATCGGGTTGGCGATGACGCTGATGTGCGTACCGAGCACGGTGGTCACGCCGTCCATCATCGCCGATGCACCCGTCGCGGCGCGCTGCCGCATTAGTCTTTGTCGCCACGACCACCCGAGTGAGGAGAGCGAATGAGCGTCGACGGCACCTGGAAGATCACGATTCAGACGCCGATGGGCGCGCAGGAGTCGACGATCGAGCTCGTGAGCGACGGCAGCGCCCTGACCGGCACCCAGAGCGGCAACGGCGAGTCGGGCCCGATCTACGGCGGCAGCGCCGACGGCGACAGCGCCACATGGAAGGTCGACATCACCAACCCGATGTCGCTGACGGTGACGTTCAAGGCGAAGGTCTCGGGCGACTCGATCTCGGGCAGCGCGAGCGCCGGCCT
>DATGHN010000261.1:0-2034 GCA_035308005.1 Solirubrobacteraceae bacterium | reverse complement strand
GGCGGCGGCGGAGGCGGCTCGTTCGGCATCTACCTCAGCGGCGCCTCGACGGTCACCGCCTTCCTCGACACGACGATCAGCGCCGGCAACGGTGGAAATGGCGGCAGCGGCGGCAACGGCGGCAACGGCGGAGCGGGCGGTTCCGGAGGAGCGGGCGGCGTCCACGACGTGCCGCTGCTGGGCGCCGGTGGCTCGGGCGGCCAGGGCGGCTCGGGCGGCCAGGGCGGCGGCGGTGGGGGCGGCGCAGGCGGACCGAGCGCTGCGGCATACGCCAGCGATTCCGGGTCCTCTTTGCTCGCAACTTCGAATTCGACCAGCTTCATCGCGGCGAGCGGCGGCAATGGCGGAAGCGGCGGTTCTCCTGGCGGCGCGCACGGCCGTGGCGCGGAGCTTCCAAGTGGCGCCTGCAGCGGCGCCTGCTCGCTGGTGCCGGTCGTACTTCCCGCGGTGGCGCTACTCAACGGCAACCTGATCACGACCGAGCTTCGCTGCCGCGCCACCTGCCACGGCACTGCGACGCTGCGCCTCGGCACTGCGACACTGGCAACGCTGTCGTTCAGGCTAAGCGGCGGAGCGCTCGGAACGCTCCAGATGACCGTCAGCGGCGCGGCGCGTTCGCGCCTCGCGCGGATCTCGCACACCGCCGCGCAGCTGAAGGTGCTCGTCAGCCTCGGCTCGAGCCGCCCAGCCACCTACGTGACGACCGTCGAGTTGACGCGCACACTGCGCGCGCCGAAGTCGAAGCCCTGACCGCGCGGCGGTCGCTGTGAGTCCCTACCCCGCCTGGCCGTTCCTCTCGGACCCAAGCCATCCGCTGCTCTCGGCGGTCTGGGCCGTGGCGATCCACGGCGTCATCTGCCTCGCGGCGATCGCTCCGATCGTCTGGCGCAGCCGCCGTCGAGCCCTCTACGCGGCACTCGCGTTCGTCGGCGGCTCGGCGATCGACCTCGACCACTTCATCGCCGCCGGCAGCCTCAATCTGCACACGATCGAGACGATGTCGGGACGACCCGACACGCACTCGCTGATCTTCGCCGTCGCGCTCGCCCTGCTTGCGCTGGCACTGACGCGGCAGCCGCTCGCGGGCTGGTCGGTGTTCGCGGTGACGGTCGCCCATCTCCTCTTTGACGCAGCCGGCGGCAGCGAGCACTTCTTCTACCCGTTCAGCGCCCTGGATGGCCTGCCCTGGATCGTCTGCCCGATCGGCACCGTCGCGTTGGCGCTCGTCAGCGCAGTTATCGCCGCGGCCGCGATGGAGCCGCCGCAACGGGCGGCAGCGAGCCGCGCGACCGCGGTGAGCTGATCGCTGAGATGGCCGCCGATCGCATGCGCGCGGTCCAGATCGCCGCGCCAGGCCGCCTGGAAGAGGTCGAGGTCGCCGTTCCGACTCCCGGGCCCGGCCAGGTGCTCCTGCGTGTCCGCGCCTGCGGCGTCTGCCGAACCGACCTGCACCTGCTCGACGGCGAGGTCGAGATTCCGGCGCCGCCGGTCGTCCTCGGACATCAGATCGTCGCGACGATCGCCGCTGGCGAGGAGGCCGGCCGCCGCGTCGGCGTCCCCTGGCTCGCCTGGGCCTGCGGCGAGTGCAGCTATTGCCGGTCCGGGCAGGAGAATCTCTGTCCGCGAGCGCGTTTCACAGGCCGCGACGTCGACGGCGGGTTTGCCGAATACACGGTCGCCGAGCGGGCGTTCTGCCTTGAGCTGCCCGCCTCCTACGACGATCTCGCGGTCGCTCCGCTGCTCTGCGGCGGGCTGATCGGCTACCGAGCCCTGCGCATCGCCGGCGAAGGCGAGTGCGTCGGCCTTCTACGGCTTCGGCGCGTCCGCTCACATCCTTGCCCAGGTCGTTCGGGCGCAGGGCCGCCGCGTCTTCGCCTTCACGCGCGACGGTGACGAGGGCACGCAGGAGTTCGCGCGAGGACTCGGCGCCGAGTGGGCCGGCGGGTCCTCGCAGCGCCCGCCCGTGGAGCTCGACTGCGCGCTCGTGTTCGCGGCCGCCGGGGAGCTCATTCCGGCTGCGCTGCGCGCCGTGCG
>DATGHN010000260.1:0-8090 GCA_035308005.1 Solirubrobacteraceae bacterium | reverse complement strand
ACCTTCGCGCCGCTGCTTCGGTGATCCGCGGCCGGCGGGTCGCGGACGGTGTCCAGGCGATGGTGGTCCCTGGTTCCGCTGCGATCAGCGCGCAGGCCGAGTCTGAAGGCCTCGATGAGGTGTTCCGGGCTGCGGGCTTTGACTGGCGGACGGCCGGCTGCTCGATGTGCCTCGGAATGAACCCCGACATCCTCGCGCCGGGCGAACGCTGCGCCTCCACCTCGAATCGCAATTTCGAAGGCCGCCAGGGACGCGGCGGGCGCACCCACCTCGTTTCTCCCGAGATGGCCGCGGCGGCGGCGATCGAGGGCCACTTCGTCGACATCCGCAACTGGAGCTAGCCATGGAGCCGATCTCAGTCATCGCTGGAGCGGTCAGCGACCTCGACCGCGCCGACGTCGACACGGACCAGATCATCCCCAAGCAGTTCCTCAAGCGGATCGAGCGAACCGGCTTCGGCGAGTTCCTCTTCTACGACTGGGCCAAGGAGCCGGGCTGGCACCTTCCCCGCAATCCGATCCTCACGAGCGGGCGCAATTTCGGCTGCGGCTCCTCGCGCGAGCATGCGGCGTGGGCGATCGAGGACTACGGCTTCCGCGCCGTAGTCGCCCCGAGCTTCGGTGACATCTTCTACAACAACTCGACCAAGATCGGGCTGCTTCCGGTGGCACTGCCCGAGGCCGACGTTCGCGCGCTAGCGCAGGCCGGCGAGGGCGAGATCGATCTCGAGGCGCAGCAAGTCCGCTTCGCCGGCCGCGCCGTCGCGTTCGAGATCGACCCCGAGATTCGAAGGCGACTGCTCGGCGGCCTCGACGACATCGCGCTGACGCTCGGCCAGGACGGCGAGATCGCCGCCTACGAGGCCTCGCGCGAACGCTTGGGCCCGGTCACGACTTCGCTCTAGACGCCGCAACTCCACTCCTTTCTGAGGTGTTGGTGGGGGCAGGAATCAGCACCCCCGTAACAAGGAGTTGAGTGTGATGCGCAGACAGTTGCTGGTAGTCGTAGGAGCCGTGGTCGCGGTGGCGCTCGGCGCCGCCCCGGCGGCGCTGGCTCGCGCCGGCGACCGGACAGTGGCGGAGACCTATCCCGTCGCGACCGCGCTCTGCGTGAAGGCTCAGTCGAATACCCTCCCGCCGCGGCTCGCGCCGCAGGCGGCGGCCGTTGTCACGGCCTGCGACGCGCTGTCGAACGGCTTCCCGCCGCTCGTGACGACAGTCGACGCAGCCGAGTCGACCTTCCTTCAGACGGTGTCTGATCAGAAGGCGCTCGTTGCCACGGCGTGTGCCAAGCCCGTGAGCAATCACGCGGCGTGCCGCGAAGCGCGCACCACTGCGCACGGCACGATCAGGGCAGCTCATCTCACCGAGGTTGCCGCGATCAACCTCTTCCACGCTGGCGTGGAGTCAAACCGAACGGGGTTCTGGACAACGATCCAGACGCTGCGCGGCAGCTCGACCACAAGCTCCTCGAGCTGACCCGCGCGCCGGCGCCCGGCGGCACGCACCCTCCTGCGTGCTGCCGGCGCTAGCGCGCGTCAGAGAATCTCGTGGAGGTCGATCACGACCGCCGCCGGTTCGCGCGCCGCGACGGCGATGAAGAGGCGGCCGTTGACCCAGGCGTGCGCCGGCGCTGAGCACTCGAGTGTGACGAGCGTGCGGAAGTAGTACTCGGAGGGGTCGGGGGCCTCGCCCCGCAAGAGCCGCTCCAGAACGGCGGGGTCGCCGTTTCGCACGCCGCGGGAGTGCACGAGGAGCAGCGCCCCATCGTCAGCGCGGATCGTGTAGCGGGCCTCGATCACCGCCGAGCCGTCCTCAGCGAGGATCTGCCAATCGGCGCCGCCGGGAACGATCTGGCCGCTCAGCAGCGGCCCGCTTACGCTACCCCCGGCGATCGGCACGACGCGCCGATGCCCGCCCGGCACCCAGCCGATGTCTTGCAGCTCCTCGAGGGCGGCCTCGATGCGGCACACCAGGCGTGAGGCGAAGGGTGGCGGCTCGGCCATCCGCCGGGGGGATAGCAGACCGGCTGCTACGGTGCCCGCTCGATGACGCGGATCGCGACCCTGCCCGGCGACGGGATCGGCCCCGAGGTGATGGCCGCGGGGCTGCGCGTCCTCGCCGCCGTGGTGGCCGTCGACGTCGAGGAGCACGTCTTCGGCGGCGCCTCGATCGACCGCAACGGCGTCGCGCTGACGGATGAAGTGCTCGAGGCCTGCCGAAGCGCCGACGCGGTGCTGCTGGGGGCCGTTGGGGGGCCCAAGTGGGACACGACCGATCCACAGAAGCCGCGCCCCGAGCAGGGGCTACTCGGCGTGCGCAAGGGCCTTGGCCTGTTTGCGAATCTTCGCCCGGTGCGGGCGATCGAGGCGCTGCACGACGCCAGCCCGCTTCGCGAGGAGCGGATCGCGGGCACCGATCTGCTCGTCGTGCGCGAGCTCACCGGCGGGATCTACTTTGGCGCCAAAACACGTACCGCCGACCACGCGAGCGATTTGTGCGAGTACACGGTCGCCGAGGTCGAGCGCATCGCCCGAGTCGCCTTCGCCGCAGCGCGCCGGCGCGTCACGAGCGTCGACAAGGCAAATGTGCTGGAGACGTCGCGGTTGTGGCGCGAAGTGGTCACGCGCGTCCACGCCGAGGAGTTCCCCGACGTCGAGCTCGACCACCTGCTCGTCGACAACGCTTCGATGGCGCTGGTCGCGCAGCCGAGCCGCTTCGACGTGATCGTCACCGAGAACATGTTCGGCGACATCCTCAGCGACGAGGCGGCGATGATCACCGGCTCGATCGGGATGCTGCCGAGCGCATCGCTTGGAGAAGGCGGGCCGGGGCTGTTTGAGCCGGTCCATGGCTCAGCCCCCGACATCGCCGGAACCGGCGCCGCGAACCCGCTCGCGATGTTCCTCTCGGTCGCCTTAATGCTGCGCCACGGACTCGGCTTGGAACCCGCCGCCGGCGCGGTAGAATCGGCGGTCGATCGCGCGCTTGCCGACGGGTTGCGGACGCGCGATCTCGGCGGTTCGGCGACCACGGCGCAGGCCACGGAAGCCGTCCTCGCACATCTCTAATCGAAGGAGACGCGCGAAGCGGTGATCGAATCAGAGCTCATCTGGCACAACGGTGAGTTCGTCGCCTGGGAGGACGCCAAGGTCCACGTGCTCACGCACGGCCTCCACTACGGCACGGGTGTCTTCGAGGGCATCCGCTGCTATGAGACCGAGCGCGGTTCGGCGATCTTTCGCCACCTCGACCATCTCCAGCGCCTCGAGCGCTCGGCGAGCCTCTACTACATGGACCTGCCCTACTCGGTGGAGCAGCTTCGCAGTGCGACTCACGAGCTGATCTCGCGCAACGGCCTGGCGTCCTGCTACATCCGCCCGATCGCCTATCGCGGCTACGGCCACATGGGGCTGAACCCGCTCGAAGCGCCGGTCGACGTCTCGATCGCCGTCTGGCCGTGGGGCAACTACCTGGGCGAAGAGGGCACGCGCAACGGCATCCGCGCGAAGGTTTCGTCGTGGGAGCGGATCGGCTCTCGCTCGCTGATCCCGCAGGCCAAGGCCTCGGGCCAGTACCTCAACAGCGTCCTGGCGAAGATCGAGTCGGTCAAGGCCGGCTATGACGAGGCGATTCTGCTTGACGAGCATGGCAACGTGGTCGAGGGCTCCGGCGAGAACGTCTTCGCCGTCCGTGACGGCGTGATCTCGACGCCGCCGATCAGCTCGGCGATCCTCGACGGGATCAACCGCCGCTCGGTCGTCCAGATCGCGCGCGACCTTGGCTACAGCGTCGTTGAGCGCGTCGTCGCGCGGACCGATCTCTACCTGGCGGATGAGGTCTTTTTGACCGGTACCGCCGCCGAGCTCGTGCCGGTCCGCGAGATCGACGATCACGCGATCGGAACAGGCAAGCCGGGCGAGATCACACTCGTGCTGCAGCGGGCGTTCCAGGACGCGCTCTACGGGCGCAACGAGCGCTACCTCGAGTGGCTCGACCTGATCGAGGTCGGCCTCGCCGATCGCCAGAAGGCAGCCGGCTAGCGATGAGCCGCCGCCTTTCGAGTCTCGCGGCGCGAATTATGCGGGCGGCCGGCTAGCGCTACGCGCGCGCACGGCCGCTGCCCGCAACGAATTCGCCGCGATCTTCGAAAGGACCACTCTTGAACACCATCCAGCTATATGACGCAACCCTGCGTGACGGAATGCAGGGCGAGGGCATGTCGCTCTCCTCAGAGGAGAAGCTACGCGTCGCGCACAAGCTCGACGAGCTGGGAGTCGGGCTGATCGAGGCCGGATTCCTCGGATCGAACCCCAAGGATCGCGAGACGTTTGAGCTGCTCGGCCGGGAGAGCTTCCAGCAGGCGGTCATCGCGGCATTCGGGATGACGCGCCGGCGCGGCATGGGCGCCGCGGAGGATCCGGCGCTGCGCGAGCTCGCCGACTGCATCGCTCCGGTCTGCACCCTGGTCGGCAAGACCTGGGCACTGCATCTGGAGAAGCTCGTCAAGGTCGACCGTGACGAGAATCTGCGGATGATCGCTTCCTCGATCGAGTTTCTGCGCGGCGCCGGCAAGCGCGTCGTCTACGACGCCGAGCACTTCTTCGACGGCTACCGCGCCGAGCCCGACTACGCGCTGCGCTGCGTGCAGGCAGCGGCCGAGGCGGGCGCGGAGACCGTCACGCTGTGCGACACCAACGGCTCATCGCTGCCCTCGCAGGTCGCGGCAGCCACGTCGGCGGTCATGGCCGCACTCGCCGACGACGTGCGGGTCGGCATCCATTGCCATAACGACGCCGAGTGCGGCGTCGCCAACTCACTGGCGGCGGTCGAAGCGGGTGCGCGCCAGGTTCAGGGGACGATGAACGGGTGCGGCGAGCGGACCGGCAACGCCAACCTGGTCTCGATCATCGCCAACCTCCAGCTCAAGCTCGGCTTCGAGTGCCTGAGCGCCGAGCAGCTCGCGCGTCTCACCGAGACCGCGCACTTCGTCGACGAGATCCTCAACGTCACGCCCGACCCGAACCAGCCCTACGTCGGGCGCAACGCCTTCGCTCATAAGGGCGGTATGCACGTCGCCGGCGTCAGCGCCGACGCGGCGACGTTCGAGCACATCGAGCCGGCGCTTGTCGGCAATGAGCGCGAGCTGCTCGTCTCCGAGCTCGCCGGTCGCGCGAGCGTGCTCGAGAAGGCCAATGCGCTCGGCATCGATCTCGAGGATGGGGCTGCCGGGCGAATCCTCGAGCGCATCAAGGAGCTCGAGCATCGCGGCTATCAGTTCGAGGCCGCCGAGGGGTCGCTGGAGCTCCTGCTGCGCCGCGAGAGCGGCGGCTACGAGCCGCTATTCACGCTCGAGTCCTGGCGCGTGATCGTCGAGCAGCGCGCCGACGGCGAGGTGCAGACCGAGGCCACGGTGAAGATCTGGGTGGGCGGCGAGCGCCGGGTGACGACCGCCGAGGGCAACGGTCCGGTCAACGCACTCGACGCCGCGCTTCGCGCCGCGATCGGCGAGGTTCACCCGCACCTCGCCGACATCGAGCTCGTCAACTTCAAGGTCCGCATCCTCGACGAGGACAAGGGCACGGGTGCGGTCACGCGCGTCCTGCTCGACTCCTCAGACGGGAGCGAGGTATGGGGATCGATCGGCGTGTCGGAGAACATCGTCGCCGCCTCCTGGGAGGCGCTTGTCGACTCCCTCCAGCGCGGAATGCTGGCCGGACCGCCAGAGTGAGCGCGGAGGAGATCCCGCTGGCGCGGCCGGTCCTCGGCGAGGCCGAGGAGCAGGCCGTGCTCGCCGTGCTGCGCAGCGGTCAACTGTCGCTCGGGCCGCTCCTCGCGCGGTTTGAGGAGCGCTTTGCCGAGCGGATCGGATCCCCGCTTGCCTGCGCCGTGTCGAGTGGCACGACCGGGCTTCATCTAGCCCTGCGCGCCGTCGGCGTCTGCGACGGCGACGAGGTCATCACGAGCCCCTTTTCGTTCGTCGCCTCGGCCAACGCGATCGTATACGAACGCGCCCGGCCGGTGTTCGTCGACATCGATCCGCGCACCCTCACAATCGATCCGGCGGCTGCCGCCGCGGCGATCGGCCCGCGTACGAAGGCGATCCTGCCGGTTCACATCTTCGGCTGGCCGGCCGACATCGAGGCGCTCGAGAAGCTCGGCGTGGCGATCGTCGAAGACGCCTGCGAGGCGCTCGGCGCGATCCATCCCGACGGAGTCAAGGTCGGCGCGCGTGGTCACCCCGCCGTCTTTGCGTTCTATCCGAACAAGCAGATGACGACCGGCGAGGGCGGGATGGTGACGCTCGCCGACGCGGGCCTCAAAGTGCGCATCGACAGCGAGCGAAACCAGGGCCGCGCGCCGGACATGGACTGGCTCGACCACGACCGCCTCGGCTTCAACTACCGCCTCGGTGAGATCGCTTGCGCCCTCGGGTTGGCCCAGCTCGACCGCCTCGACGGCCTGCTTGAGGCGCGAGCCCGCGTCGCCGCCGCCTACGGCGAGGCGCTCGCGGGGATAGAGGGACTCGAGCTGCCCTGCCCCGATCAGGGCGGGAGCGTGCGCGGCTGGTTCGTCTACACGGTGTCCCTTCCGCGTGGGTCAGACCGCGACGGCACGATCCGTGCGCTGCGCGAGCGCGGTGTCCAAAGCAAGCCCTACGTGCCGGCGATTCACCTGATGAGCTACTACCGCGAGACCTTCGGCCACCGTCCAGGCGAGTTCCCCGTTTGCGAGGACGTCGCCGAGCGCTCGGTGGCGCTGCCGTTTCACCCGCAGCTCACCGAGGGCCACGTCGAGCGCGTCGCGACCGCCCTCGCCGGGGCCCTCGGACGGACATAGACTCAATCCGTGTCGCGCTTCAGCGAGCCCCAGCACCCCGATTTCGAGGCGATCAACGCCTCGCTTCGCTTCGACCGCCGTCTGTGGCGCTACGACGTCGCGCAGTCGCGCGCCCACGCGACGATGCTGGCCTCGATCGGAGTGCTGAGCGACTCAGAGCGCGACGAGCTGCTGAGCGGGCTCGACGCCGTGGCGGCCGAGCTCGAAGGCGGTCAGTTCGCCTTCGACGCGAGCGATGAGGACATCCACATGGCGATCGAGCGCCGCCTCACGGAGATCGCCGGCGCGGTCGGCGGAAAGCTCCACACCGCGCGCTCGCGAAACGACCAGGTTGCGACCGATGTCGCGCTCTTCGTGCGCGACGCGGCTCGCGATGCGCGGGCCGCGCTGCTCTCACTGGCCCAGACCGTCCTCGCTCGCGCCGAGGAGCACATCGACTGGCCGATGCCCGGCTACACCCACCTCCAGCGCGCGCAACCGGTCTACCTCGGCCACCATCTGTTGGCCTATGTCTGGATGTTCGCGCGCGACCGCGAGCGTTTCGCTGCTGTCGAGCGTGCCTGCGGCGTATTGCCCCTCGGCGCCGGCGCGCTGGCCGGTGTCAACTTCAACTCCGACCGCGAGCTCGTCGCAAGACTGCTCGGCTTCGATGCGGTTGCGCAGAACTCGATCGACGCCGTCTCCAACCGCGACTTCGCGCTTGACTACCTGGCAGCCGCGGCGACCGCCGCCACGCATCTCTCGCGCCTGGGTGCAGAAGTCGTTCTCTGGAGCAGCGAGGAGTTCGGCTTCTGCGAACTGAGCGACGCCTGGAGTTCGGGCTCTTCGATCATGCCCCAGAAGAAGAATCCCGACGCCGCCGAGCTGCTGCGCGCGAAGGCGCCGCGCGTCGCGGCGCACCTCGCGGGCCTCCACGGCGTGATGCATGGTCTCCCGCTGACCTACAACAAGGACATGCAAGAGGACAAGGAGCATCTCTTCGACACGGCCGACACGCTAGCGCTCTCGCTGGCCGCCGCGCGGGGGATGCTCGAGACGGCAACGTTCCATCGCGAACGCCTCGCGCAGGCCGCCTCCGACGAGATGATCGCCGCGGTCGACATTGCCGACCTGCTCGTGCGCGACGGCGTCCCGTTCCGCGAGGCGCACGCGATAGTCGCCAACCTCGTCCGCGTCGCGCTCGCCGAGGGTCGCTCGCTATCGGCGTTCAGCGACTCCGAGCTCGCCGCGCTCGCGCCGACGCTTGACAGC
>DATGHN010000259.1:0-5415 GCA_035308005.1 Solirubrobacteraceae bacterium | reverse complement strand
AGGCGGCAACGGGAAAGCCTGTCTCGCTCGCGGCCCCGAGCCTGCACACGCTGTACGGCGTCGATGTCGACTACAGCGGCCAGCTCGTCGTCGCGGTCAGCCAGTCGGGCGCGACGCCCGAGATCGTCCGCACGCTGCACGCACTCCAGGATCGAGGGGGACGCGGGCTCGCGATCACCAACGATCCCGACAGCCGCCTCGCTCGGACAGCGCACGAGGCAATCGCGCTCGAGATGCGCGAGGAGCTGGCCGTCCCGGCAACGAAGACGGTGACCGGTCAGTTCGCGGCCTTCGCGATCATCGCGTCGGCCCTGGGACGCGCGCCGTTCAGCCGCAGCGATTTGAACGCCGTGCCGGACTGGGTCCAGGCGGTGCTCGACGACCCGGGTCCGGCAGGCGTCGCCGCCGACACTCTGCTCGGTGCCTCGCAGCTGATCGTCGTGGCGCGCGGCTACCTGTTCGCCGCAGCGCTGGAGACGGCGCTGAAGATCAAGGAGACCTGTGCCCTGCTGGCCGACGGCTACTCGGCTGCCGATCTCCGTCATGGCCCGATCGCAGCTGTCACCCGCGGACTTCCTGTCATCGCGATGTGCGCCTCGGGGCCGGCGCTCTCGGACGTCATGTCACTCGTCGAGGATCTGCGTGCGCGGGAGGTGAACGTGCTCGTCGTTGGGGACGGCGAAGGGACGGACGTGCCGATCCCGGCCTTCGTGCCGGAGCCGCTCGCGCCGATCGTCGCGGTCGTCCGCGGCCAGCAGCTTGCGTACGAACTGGCGCTGCGGCTCGGCTATGACCCCGACAGCCCCCAGGGGCTGACGAAGGTCACAGCCACGTGACGCAAGGGCGACCGGCGTCCGCTACGCCGTAGCGGGCTGCTGCTCGACCCCAAACGCGGCCACGGCAGCATCCAGCTCGGCACGCCCGCGGGCGCTCGTCGCCGGATCGGCCCCGAGCGCATCCAGTCCGAGCAAGGCGGCGCCGACAATCGGCTCGCTCGCGGACACGACGACGCGGGCATTCGGCGCCACCTCGTGGATCGCCGCAACGATCGTGTCGAGGACGCTCGGCGCGACCGACCTGAGGAGCCGTCCGCCCAAAACGACATCCGGGTCCGCGTCGGTCAGCTCGAGGCGACGTATCGCTGCCGAGGCCAGCGCGCTCACTTCGCCCGCGAGGCGCCTGACGATGCTCGCCGCGACGGGATCCTCGTCGCAAAGCGCGAGCACGATCGGCGCGAGCTCGCCGAGCCGCGTCTCGGGAATCTGCTGCAGGTGGACCGCGCGCGACAGCTCGAGCGCGTCGGTCAATCCGAATTGGGCTGGCACGGCGCCCTCAAGCAGCGTGCGCGGCCCGCGGCCGTCAGCGCTGCGCGCGGCGGCCGTCAGGGCCGCCAAGCCGACGCCGACGCCGCCGCCCCAGTCGCCGCTTATCTCTCCGAGCGCCAGGAACCTCGCCTCCCGCCGGTCGGGGCCGACCCCGAGGCAGTTGATCCCGGCGCCGCAGACCACGCAGATCCCCCAGCCGCGGTCGGTCCCGGCGCGTAGCAGCGCCGGCGTGTCGTTGTCGATCACCAGCCGGCCGCTCCAGTCGAGCTTCTCGATCTCAGCGCGCAGCGCCGAGCGCTCCTCAGGAAGGTCTGCTCCGGCGACGAGGATCTGGGCCGTGGCTGCGAGCGGGCGCGACGAGGATGAAAGGCCAGCATCGGCGAAAGCGGCTTTCAGCAGGCCCTCGAGTACCGCGGCGCATCCTTCGGCCCCGAGATAGTGGGCGGAGCTTCCGCCGCCTCGAGCAAGTGACAGCAGCCGACCGCTCGAGTCAAGTAGCGCAAGGTCGGTCTTGGTGTTGCCTCCATCGACTGCCAGCACGAGGTCGGCGCCGTCGGATCCGTCGGTGCCTGTCGCTGTCACCGTTCCACCTCGGTCGGTGTCGCTCGCGACGCGTCGCGGGCGCCGATCAACGGGCCGAGCAGGTTCTGGGCCGAGTCGTAGTCGCGGACCAGCGGATGCGTCATCAGCGCCAGGCGTGCACGGTCGTGGTCGCCGCTGGCCGCCGCCGCCGCTGCCAGCCGCTCGTAGGCCGCCACGTGTTGAACCAGGCCGAGCAGCTCGGGCGCGAGCGGGGACTGCGTCAGAGGGACCGCCCCGGCCGAGCCGATACGCGCGGGAACCTCGACGACGTCGTCGGGGGAAAGCCCGGCGAGTGTCGCGTCGTTGCGTACGTCGACGACCTGAACGTCGCCGGTGTCCGCGGTGAGTGAGGCGACCAGCTGGATCGCGGCTTCGCTGTAGAACGCGCCGCCGCGCTGCTCGAGGAGGGCCGGTTTCTCCGTCAATGAGGGGTCGCGGTAGAGCTCGAGCAGCCTGCGCTCGATGTCGGCAACGACCTCGGCGCGCGGTGTGACCACGCGCTGTTCCGCAAGCACCGTGCGCTCGCCGTAGTAGTACCGCAGGTAGTACGACGGGATCGCCCCGAGCGCACCGATCACCCCTCGCGGAAGCTCGAGCTCCTCCGCGAGCGCGTCTCCAAACGAGCCGAGCACGTCGGGCAGGACGTCGTGACCGTCGAGGAGGACGGCACGGATCCAGGTGAGGTGGTTCAGCCCGACCTGATCGACCAGCACCCGAGCCGGATCCACACCCAGATGCGCCGCGATCTGCCGTTGCATCGTGATCGCTACGTTGCATAGCCCGATCGCGCGGTGCCCGGCGTCAAGCAGCGCCCGCGTTACGATCCCGACCGGATTTGTGAAGTCGACAATCCACGCCGTGGGCGCTGCGAGCTCGCGCGCGCGCTCCGCGATTCCCAGGACCACCGGCACCGTGCGCATCGCCTTTGCAAGCCCGCCGGCGCCGGTCGTCTCCTGCCCGACGCAACCGCAGGCCGCCGAAATCGTTTCGTCGCGCAGCCGCGCGGCCTGCCCCCCTACGCGGATCTGGACGAGCACGGCGTCGGCGCCGTCCAGTGCCCTGTCGAGCTCGCCGGTGATCGCCAGCTCGCCCGCGTAGCCGTCGCGTTCGAGGATTCGCCTCGCCAGTCCACAGACGACCTCGCGCCGATCGGCATCGATGTCATGCAGCACGAGTTCAGAGACGTCGAGACGCTCGCGCTCGCTCATCAGCCCAGAGACGAGCTCGGGTGTGTACGTCGACCCCGCGCCGATCACCGCTACCTTCATCGGCCGGCCCTGATCGCCGTGTTCCCGTACCGCTGGTTAGAGGGCCGTGAGACGATGTTGGAGGCAAAGCCGGTCGCCAGTGTCAGCGCATCGTTCCAGTCCGCGCCGCGGGCGAGGGCGTTGACCAAGCCGGCGTTGAAGGCGTCACCCGCTCCGGTCGTGTCGGCGGCCGTCACGGGCGGCGCCGGAATGGTGAGCTCGAGCCCGTTCGGGCCGACCGCGAAGCATCCGGCTCGACCGAGCTTGACGACCACCCAACCGCCCGATACCGCCTGGAGAACGCGCGCGGCGTCCGCGGCGTCGCTGGATCCCTCGGCCAGCGCACAGGCCTCGACTTCGTTGGGCAGGAAGACGTCCACCGACGGAAGCAGCATGCGGACTTCCGCGCGCGCCTGCTTGGGAAAGCCGGCGGGGTCCCACGTGGTGTCAAAGAACGTCCGAGCGCCACGCGCGCGGGCTCGCTCGAGCAGCTCCAGTGCCACGTCGCCCTGGAGTGTGGGAGCGACGAAGTAGTCGCAGAGCAGCAGGTTTTCGCAGCTGAGCGCATCGTCGGGGATCGTGGCCGGCTGCCATCGGGCGTTAACGCCAAGGAAGGTCAGGAAAGTCCGGTCGCGGGTCGCAGACTCGAGCGCGACGGTGACCCCGCTGCTCTCGCCGTCGACCACGACGAGTTCGTCCGCCAGAGCGGCCGTTGCGAGCTGGTCGCGCATCCAGGCTCCAACCTGGTCGTCGCCGATGCAGCCGATCAGCCGCACGTTCATGCCGGCTTCGACGGCGGCGAGCGCGGCGTTCGCGCCAGCGCCTCCGACGCGCATAGCCATCTGTTCGGTGAGCAGCGTGCCGCCCGGGGAGGGGAGGTCGGTGACGGGCCCCATCACGATGTCGGCTTGAACGCAGCCAATGACTGTGATCGTCGGTGCTTCCGGCATGCGGCGGGGATCACCGTCCACTTCAGAGCAACCTCATTTTTGCAAGGACCTTGCCTTATCTGCGGAACTGATCCTATTCTTCAGGCGCTAGGTCCCATCGTATTCGTCAATGTCAATACCTTCGACTAGAGACGCCACCGACGGCCGGCCCGAGCGAGCGGGAGCGGGCTCGCGCCTGAGTTTGCTGCGGGAACTGGGCGAGCAGGCGGTGCTAGAGACGATCTTTCGCAAGGGGCCGGTGACCCGTCCGGAGATCGCCACGGCCACGAAGCTCTCAAAGCCCACGGTCTCGGCCGCGGTCAGCCGGCTCGAACGCGAGGGCCTCGTCCGCGCGTCCGGCCGGCGCGGCGGCCAGCGTGGGCGCAAACCGGTCGCATACGTCGTCGGTCCTCAGGCGGGCTTCGTCGTCGGCGGCGACATCGGTGGGAGCAACGTCAGGGTCGCCGCCGCCGATCTGTTCGGCGAGCCGATCTGCGACGTCAAGCAGCCGACCACCAAGGAAGGCAGCCGCGCCGTCGGGGTGCAGCTGCTTGAAATGGTCCGCGAGGTGATCGACCAGGCCAGTCCTCTCCACGGCCGGCCGCTCGCGTTGGGGATCTCCTCTCCAGGAATCGTTGATCGCTCGAGTGGCCGCGTGACGTCGCTCGCCTACAACGTCGCACCCGAGGGCGCGTTCGATCCGCTCGAAGTGATCCGCGACCGCTTCGACATGCCGATCCTGGTCGAGAACAACGTCAACCTCGCGGCCGTGGGCGAGAAATGGTTCGGTCTGGCCCGCGGCATCTCGATGCTGGTCTTCATCGCCGTCGGTGCCGGAATCGGCATGGGCATCATCATCGAGGATGAACTGGTCCGAGGCGCCCATGCCGCCGCGGGGGAAATCGGCTACCTGCCGCTGGTCGGCGATCCGTTCGACCCGCGCCACCGGCTGCACGGCGGCCTTGAGGACGAAATCGGCGCTGCAGGCGTCGTGGCGGCCTTCCGAGAGCGCCGATCCCCGGGTGACCCCGAGCTCTCAACGGCTCATGAGGTGTTCGAGCTGGCTGGCACCGGGAACGCGGCCGCACGAGCCGTCGTCGACCACGTCGGTGCGCGGCTTGGTACGGCGATCGCCACCGTGTGCGCGATTCTCGACCCCGACATGGTCGTGCTCGGTGGCGGCATCGGCGCGAGCCCGCTGCTGCTGCCGCCCGTTCGCGCATCGGCAGCCGCGCTGGCCCCGATCGCTGCGCGGATCGAAACCAGTCTGCTGGGCGAGCGCGCGGCGCTGCAGGGAGCGATTGCTGTGGCCCTGAACGCCGCGCGCACGAC
>DATGHN010000258.1:0-8958 GCA_035308005.1 Solirubrobacteraceae bacterium | reverse complement strand
GTTCGCGCCCCCGAGCAGCTCGAGACCGATCTGCGCCAGCTGATCGCGACGATCCAGCGGCCGCCGCTGCGAACGCTGCTCGAGCGCCTGATCGGCGTGCGCTCGGAGCGCTGGCCCGCCTACCGCGACGCGCCGGCGGCGAAGTTCTACCACCAGGCCTACCGCCACGGACTGCTCGAGCACTCGCTCACCGTGGGCCAGGCCGTCAGCGCGATCTCGGCCACGTTCCCCGGCATCGACCGCGACATTGCGGTGACCGGCGCGCTGCTGCACGACATCGGCAAGCTCGATGCCTACACCGACGACCCCTCGAACATCGACCTCACCGACGACGGCCGACTGCAGGGCGAGATCGCGCTCGGCTACTACCGCGTGCGGCGCGAGATGGAGGAGATCGATGGCTTCCCCCCGCATCTCGCCAAGGCGCTGCTGCACATCATCCTCTCCCACCACGGGAGCCATGAGCACGGAAGCCCGGTGCTGCCGGCGACGCGCGAGGCGACGCTCGTGCACATGGTCGACAACCTCGGCGGCCGGCTCGGCTCCTTCGATCGTCTCGAGAAGGAGCTCCGCGACGGCGAGCGCTGGTCAGGCTTCGACCGCGCCCTTGGCGGCGGCGCCTACTTCGCCGCCAAGGCGCCGCTCGAGGAAGCGCAGCGGCTGGACGCCGCCTAGCCTCAGACGACGCGCGCGGCCTGCTCGAACGACAGCCGCCCCTGGCGCTCGCCGTGCCCGCCTTCGGCGGCCTTGCCGACGTTGACGATCAGGATCGAGCGCCAGCGACCGTCGGCGAAGAACTCCCCGTCGACGCCCTTGCGGTCAAAGCCGCCCATCGGCCCCGCGGCGAGACCGGCGGCGCGCACGCCTATCAGGAAGTAGGCCGTGACGAGCGTGCCGCTCAGCATCGCGAGGCGCTCGCGCGCCTCGGCGTCGGCCTCGAGGCGCTCGGCCGCCTCCTTGCGCGCCGGCGCGATGCTCGGCCACAGCTCGTGGTAGCGCGTGTCGGCGGCGAGGACAACCGTCAGCGGCGCGGCCAGCGTCTTGGCGCGGTTGCTCTCACCCATGTGCTGGACGAGCCGTTCGCGGGCCTCCGCCGAGCGCACCAGCAGCATCCGCCCGGGGCTCGCGTTGCCGCCGGTCGGCGCCCAGCGGATCAGGTTCCAGATCTCCTCGATCTGTGCGTCGTTGACTTCTTCGTCGGTGAAGGCGGCGGTTGTGTGGGCCTCGTAGAAGAGGAGGTCCGCCGCCGCCTGGTCAATTGCGAGCACCTGCTTGCACCTCGCCGTCGAGGGTGGTCTGGTTGCGGCGGCAAGTATACGTCCGTAACCCCACCCAACCGGGTTGGACGTGGCGGAGTGACGAGGGCCAAATAGGCGCAAACACCGCAGCCGCCGGTGCCGCCGCTACGCACACGGGCTCTATGGTTCAGGGCCGATGGCAAAGGACACCGAGAAGCTGATCCGTCAGCTCTCCCTCATCTCATATCTGATGGCCGAACGGCGGCCCGTCACCGCGCTCGACATCAAGCGCGACGTCGAGGGCTACAGCGGCATGAACGAGGACGCCTTCGCGCGGCGCTTCTACGCCGACCGCGCCGAGCTCGAGTCGCTGCGGATCCCGCTGACCGTGGAGAAGCCGCTGGACGGCGTCGCCGAGCAGGAGAACTACTCGCTGCGCCCAGAGAACTTCCACCTCCCGGCGATCGCCTTCACCGACTCCGAGCTCGCCGCTCTCGCGACGGCGCTCAACCTCCTCGACGGCGAGTTCGCCTACGCCGAGCCGCTTCGGCTCGCCCTCCAGCAGATCACCTGGGGCCGCCCGAGCCCGCTCGCGTCACCGGCCGAGTCCGGGGTCGCGCTCGGCATCACCGCTTCGGCCGGCGGCCACGAGCTGTCGCAGTCGCTGGCGAAGATCGAGACCGCGATCTTTCGCCACAAGACGATCACCTTCGACTACTACACGATGGAGCGCGACGAGCTCGGCTCGCGCACCGTCGACCCCTACCACCTGCTGTTCCGCGGGGGGCAGTTCTACCTGCTTGGCTACTCGCACGAGCGGGAGGCGCTGCGCGTCTTCCGCCTCTCGCGGATCCGCGGCAAGGTCGCCTATGCGACCAAGGCCGAGCACGACTTCCGCCGCCCCGCCGACTTCGATCCGCGCGCCTACGCGAACCTCGCGGCATGGCAGTTCGGAGAGATCGAGGGCAGCGCCGAGATCCGCGTCGCGGAGCGGATCGCCTGGCTGCTCGAGCGCCACTTCGGCCGCTACGGCGAGATCCGGCCGATCGAGGGCAGCGGCGACCGGCTGTTCGTGACCGATTACGCGAGCGCGCGACAGCTGATCTCGTGGGTGCTCGGCCTCGGCGATCACGCCGAGGTGCTCGGGCCGCCCGAGGTCGTCGCGGAGTTCAAGCGACGCGCCAAGCTGCTCATCGAGCGGCACACGAAGGCGCCGAAGGGGCCGATCCACGACGAACCTTTGCCGGTGCCGGCGCACCTCTCGGCGGCCAACGGCAACGGCAGCGACACGCGCCCCGAGACAGCGATCCGCCCCGAGCGATTCGCCCGTCTGGTCACCCTCGCCTCGATCCTGATCGAGTCCGGTCGCGCCGGCAAGCGGCTCGAAATGGCCGGCATCTGCGAGCGGCTGCAGATCTCAGACGCCGAGCTGCGCGAGGACGTCAGTGTTTTGAACGTCGTCAACTTCGGCGGCGGCTCCTACGTTCTCTACGCCGAGATCGACGAGGAGACCGGGACGATCGACGTCGACCCCGAGCCCTACAGCGACAACTTCGCCCGGCCGGCGCGCCTACTGCCCGTCGAGGCCAAGGCGCTCGTCGCGGCAATCGATCTGATCGGCGAGCACCTGCCTCAGGGATCCCTTTCTTCGGCACGCGAGAAGATCGTCACCGCGCTCGGCGGCGACCCGATGGAGCAGGGCCTGCAGGTCGCTCACGTCGGCGCCGACGACTCCGACATCTCGCGCGTAATCTCGCGCGCGATCAAGACTCACGTCCTCCTCGAGCTCGACTACTACAAGGAGAACGAGGACGAGTACTCCGAGCGCAAGGTCGAGCCCTACGCGCTGATCAACGGCCGCGAGGGCTGGTATGTCGCGACCTACGATCCCCAGCGCGAGGACGTCCGCCATTTCCGCCTCGACCGCGTGCGTCGCGCCGAGGCCACCAAGGAGCGCTTCAAGCCGCGCCCGGAGGTCAACCCGTCGGCTGACGTCGACGGCTGGCCGCGGACCGGCGAGGTCAGCGCGTCGCGGGTCGCGCGCGTCTGGATCTCCCCAGAGCGGGCCCGCTGGGCGCGCGAGCAGCGACGCGTCGTAGGGAGCTTCGATGACGGCGCGATCGCCGTTGAGCTGAGCTTCGCCGGTGTCGACTGGCTGGTGCGCGAGGTTCTCAAGGAGGCCGGCGACGCGGCGGTGCTCGAGCCGCCCGACGCCCGCGAGGCGGTGCTCGCAGCCGCGACGCGGCTCGGGTGAGCCGCCGCAGCGCGATAGCAATGGGCGACGCCGAGGTTGGCGCGTTCCTGCGCGAGCAGCGCGTCGTCGCGGTCGCCAGCAACGGCCGCGACGGCTTCCCTCACCTGATGCCGCTTTGGTACACGGTCCGCGGCGAGCGCGACGTATGGATCTGGACCTACGCGGCATCGCAGAAGGTGCGAAACCTCGAACGCGATCCGCGGGCCACGCTCAGCGTCGAGGCCGGCGAAACGTATGAGGAGCTGCGCGGGGTGATGCTTCGCGCAGAGGCGGAGATCGAGCGCGACCGCGAGCTCGTCGAAGCACTCGGCAGGGAGATCTACGGCCGTTATCTCGGTCCCGAGCTGAGCGCCGAAGTGGCGCAGACGATCGCGCGCCAGTCGGCCAAGCGGGTCGGCATCCGCTTCTCGGAGGTCGGCCGCGCGAGCTGGGACCATCGAAAGCTCGCATGAGGGGCCTGATCCTGTCCGGGGGCAAAGGCACGCGCCTTCGCCCGATCACCCACACGAGCGCCAAGCAGCTGATCCCCGTCGCCAACAAGCCCGTGCTCTTCTACGGGATCGAGTCGATCGCGGCCGCCGGGATCGAGGAGATCGGGATCATCATCGCCCCAGAGACCGGCGACGAGGTGCGCGCGGCGGCCGGGGACGGCTCGCGCTTCGGGGTGAAGATCACATACATCGTCCAGGATCGCCCGGGCGGCCTCGCCCACGCCGTCCTGACCGCCGAGCCGTTTCTCGGCGACGAGCCATTCGTGATGTACCTCGGCGACAACCTCCTTCAGGGCGGGATCGTCGAGCTTGTCGAGCGCTTCCGCGAGCGCTCGCCCGATGCGCTGATTCTGCTCACGAAGGTTCCCGACCCCGAGAACTACGGCGTCGCGGAGCTCGACGGCGAGCGCATCGTGGCGCTGGTCGAGAAGCCGACAGATCGCCGCAGCGACCTTGCGCTGGTCGGCGTCTACATGTTCACCGCAAAGATTCACGATGCCGCGCGGGCGATCCGCCCGAGCGACCGCGGCGAGCTTGAGATCACCGACGCGATCCAGCACCTCGTCGACTCCGGGCTCGACGTCGAACCGCAGATCGTGCGGGGTTGGTGGAAGGACACCGGTCAGCTCGCCGACATGCTCGAGGCCAACAGGCTTATCCTCGACACGCTCGAGGCGCGCTGCGATGGAACGCTCGAGAACTCCAAGCTCGACGGCCGCGTAGTCGTCGCCGCCGGGGCTCGCCTCGAGCGCTCGACGGTTCGCGGACCGGCCATCATCGGCGCGCGCGCCCACCTGATCGACGCCTACGTAGGTCCCTACACCGCGGTCGGGGACGATTGCGTGATCGAGTCCGCCGAGGTCGAGCACTCGATCCTGCTCGCCGGCTGCGAGGTACGCCGACTGGACGGCCGCGTAGAGTCCTCGCTGCTCGGGCGCGACGTGCGGATCAGCCGCGACGGCCGCCAGCCCCGCGCCTACCGTTTCATGCTCGGCGACAATTCGGAAGTGAGGATGCCCTGATGCGGGTGCTCGTGCCTGGCGCCGCCGGCATGCTCGGAAGCGATGTCGTCGCGGTCGCCGCTGCGCGCGGGCACGATGTCGTGGCGCTGTCGCGCTCGGAGCTCGACGTCACAGACGACGCCGCGGTCGATGCCGCGGTCGCCGCGGCGGCGGCGGACGTGATCATCAACTGCGCGGCCTACACCGATGTCGACGGCGCCGAGGCGGATGAGGTCAGCGCGTTCGCGGTCAACGCGCACGGCGCCGGCAACCTCGCGCGCGCGGCGTCGCGCTCGGGAACGCGCCTCGTGCACGTCTCGACCGACTACGTGTTCGACGGGACGGCCACGCAGCCGTACGTCGAATCCGATCGCACCGACCCGCGTAGCGCTTACGGGCGCACGAAGCTCGGCGGCGAGCACGCCGTTCTCGCGACCTCGACGGCGCATGCCGTCGTTCGCTCCGCGTGGCTGTTCGGGCCGAACGGGCGCAACTTCGTCGCGACGATGCTCGGTCTCGCCCGCGACGGGCGCAGCGAGGTGGCGGTCGTTACAGACCAGGTCGGATGCCCGACTTACACCGCGCACCTCGCCGAGCGGCTGCTCGATATCGCGAGCTCCGGCCGCGGGGGCATCTTCCATGCCGCAGGGTCGGGCCAGTGCTCCTGGAACGAGTTCGCGCAGGCGATCTTCGCCGCCGCGGACGTCGCGGTTGCGGTGACCGAGACGACGAGCGAGACGCTCGGGCGCCCGGCGCCGCGTCCGGCGTGGAGCGTGCTGGGCTCGGAGCGTAGCGACGTCGTGCTGCCGCCCTGGCAGGACGGACTGACGGCCTACCTTTCGCGGAACGGGGGCTCCGCGGCGTGAAGCTCCTGGTATGCGGGGGAGCGGGCTTCATCGGTTCAAGCTTCGTCCGCCACCGGCTCGCGACCAGCCCGGATGAGATCGTCGTCCTCGACAAGCTGACTTACGCCGGCCGGCGCGAGAACCTCCGCGACGTCGAGCAGGACAAGCGCTTTCGCTTCATCCACGGCGCGATCGAGGATCCGGCAGCGGTCGCCGCGGCGCTCGACGGGGTGGAGGTGATCGTCAACTTCGCGGCCGAGACCCACGTCGACCGCTCGATCTCAGAGCCCGACGCGTTCGTCAAGACGCACGCCGTCGGTACCTTCGTACTGCTAGAGGCCGCCCGCGAGCGCGGTGTGCGGATGCTCCAGGTCTCAACAGATGAGGTCTACGGCTCGATCGCCGAGGGCTCCTTCAGCGAAGCCTCGCCGCTGAACCCATCGAGCCCTTACAGCGCGACCAAGGCTGGCGCCGACCTGCTCGTCGCCTCCTATCACCATACGTTTGCCCTGGACACCGTCATCTGCCGCGGCTCGAACAACTACGGCCCCTACCAGTACCCCGAGAAGCTGATCCCGCTGATGGTGCTGAACGCCATCGCCGGCGACCGCCTGCCGGTCTATGGCGACGGGGCCAACGTCCGCAACTGGCTCTACGTCGATGACTTCGCGAGCGCGATCGGCCACGTCCTCGCCCACGGCGCCGCCGGTGAGGCCTACAACGTTGGCGGGCCGGACGAGTGCGCGAACCTCGACGTCGTGCGGCGGATCCTCGAACTGTGCGGACGCGATGAGAGCTTGATCGAGTTCGTCGCCGACCGTCCCGGCCACGACCGCCGTTATTCGCTGGGGTCAGAGAAGGTGCGAGCGCTCGGGTGGACGCCCGGGACGCACTTCGAGGAGGGGATCGAGCGTACCGTCGCCTGGTACCGCGACAACGCCTGGTGGTGGGAGCCGATCCGTTCCGGCTCCTACCGCGAGTACTACGAGCGCCAATACGGCCGCGCGATCGAGACCTGAGTCAGCCGCTGAGGCCGGTGATCCGCCAGCCCGCCGTCTCGTTGTGAAGCGTGACCGTCGAGATGACCTTCTTGCCGTAGGTGACGGTCTGGACTCTGGCGGTGGCGTTCGATCCGCTGACCGCGATCGACTTGATCGTGAGCGTCGTGTCGTCGATCGTCTTGAGCTGGTTGTCGATGATCGTCGAGCACTTCTCGATCTTGTTGAGGCGCGTTTGAAGCTGCGTCGAGAGCACGTGGGCGCAGATGTCGGCGCCGTTGGACGTCGAGGAGGAGTCGCTTGCGAGCAGGTTGAGCGTCGAGGCGACGAGCGCCTTCGTGCCGGTGAAGCCGCCGCTCGAACCGGTCGAGCTTCCGCCCGCGAGCGAGCAGCCGCCGAGCAACAGCGACAGTGACGCGGCGGCGATGACGAGCAGGCGGCGGGACAGCACGGAGCAGAGCCTACGCGAGAGGCGGCTTGCGAAGCTCGCCGCCGAGATCGAGTCCTGCCGGCGCTGTCCGCGGCTGGTGGCCTGGCGCGAGCAGGTTGCGCGCGAGAAGCGCGCGGCCTACGCCGGTGAGGATTACTGGGGCCGGCCGCTGGCCGGCTTCGGCGACCCGTCGGCGCGGATCGCGATCCTCGGACTGGCGCCCGCCGCGCACGGAGGAAACCGCACCGGTCGCGTTTTCACGGGCGATCGCTCGGGGGACTTCCTGTTCGCCGGACTGCACCGCGCCGGCCTTGCCAACCGCCCCGCGTCGGTCCGCCGCGGCGACGGCCTGAGCGTGTCCGACACATGGATCTGCGCCGCGGTGCGCTGCGCGCCGCCGGCGAATCGCCCGACACCCGCCGAACGCGACAACTGCCTTCCCTACACGCGCGAGGAGTTCGCGCTGCTGCGCGACCTGCGCGTGATCGTCTGCCTCGGCGCCTTCGGCTGGCAGGCCGCGACGCGGCTCCTCGCGATCCGCCCGCGACCGCGCTTTGCCCACGGCGCCGAGTATCCGGGCTCGCCGGCGCTGCTTGCTTGCTTTCACGTCAGCCAGCAGAACACGTTCACCGGCCGGCTCACCGAGGCGATGCTCGACGAGGTGCTCGAGCGCGCTAAACGGATGGCGCAAGCCCCTCTTTATAAATAAAGAAGGAGGCCGCGCGAGCCGATTCCTCGCTCATGGACGAGCACGGACTCGCCTGGGAGGGCTCGCAGCCGCTCGCCGAGCCGGCTCCAGAGCTGCCGGCCTCGCGTGGTTTGCCGGTGCGCGCCTGGGGCGTCGCGTTTGCGCTGCTGGCCGCGGTCGTCGCCGGAGGCGTGCTGCTTCTGAACTCGGAGTCCGCGTCGTCGTCATCGCCGGTTTCGCTCGCCGCCTACTCGAGCACCCAGCAGCTCGGCTACCGCTTCAAGATCACGATCTCCGCCTCGACCAGCGGGTTCAACTTCTCGATCAATGGGTCGGGCGCGCTCAACGTGCGCCCGAGCGTCTCCGGATCGATGAACCTGAGCGTGCTCGGGCAGACCTACGATGAGGTCTTCTCCGGCTCCTACGTCTACGTGCAGGCCGCGGCGTCGAGCTGGTATCGCGTGCCCCTCCCGGCCTCCGCGCAGGCCTCGACGGAGCAGAACCCGACGGCCGAGCTCGACTACCTGCGCGCCGCCGGCAACGTCACCGATGTCGGTCCGGCCGCCCTCGACGGCCTCGTGACGACGCACTATCACGCGCTTGTCGACCTCGGCCAGCTGGCCTCGGTGGAGGGCGATGCGGTCAGTCCGCAGCAGATCGCCGAGCTCGAGAAGGCGCTCGGCGGCTCCGCGCTTCCGATCGACGTCTGGATCGACGGCTCGCATCTGGTCCGTCGCCTCAGCATCTTGCTCCCCATCAAGCAGAACGGCGTCAGCGTCAACGCATCGCTGACTCTCGACTTCCTCTCCTACGGCGCTCAGCCCGTTGTCGCCGCGCCGCCGGCGAGCGAGGTCACCGACACGCCGCCGCCCTCCCCCTGAAATAGATCGTGCGTCCCGGGGGCGCGGCGCGCTAACGTCGTCGGGTGCCGCTGTCCGCCTTCACCCCGCTCGTCAGCGACTGGTTCGCGCGCGCGTTCGAGGCTCCGACTCCCGCCCAGGAGCAGGCCTGGC
>DATGHN010000257.1:0-3088 GCA_035308005.1 Solirubrobacteraceae bacterium | reverse complement strand
CCGCCGCCATCCTGCTCCGCGCACTGCTCGGCACGTGGGTGGTGCTCGTGATCGCCGGCTTGGCGATGGGCGTCGTGGTGATCTGGCTCGCCGCGCTCAGTGCCGACCGGATCGTGCCGCATCGCCTGCTTGCGCGCGTCTCCGGGGCCATGAGCCGCGGCGTGCGCTCGTTCAGCGATGCCTTCGCCGGGTACCGCCAGCATCCTCACGCTGTCGCCCAGTCGCTGCTGGTCGGGGCCGCGGGGTGGGGCTTCAACCTGCTCGCCCTGAGCGTCGCCGCCCGCGCGATCGGCGTCGACCTGAGCTGGACGGTCCTCGCGGTGTGCGTGCCGATCACACTCCTCGTCGCTCTGGCGCCATTCAGCATCAATGGCCTGGGGCTGCGTGAGGGCGTTCTGGTGGCGCTGCTGTCCCGAACGGGGGTGTCTGTCGCCCACGCGGGTGCAATCTCCGTGCTGATCGACCTTCAGATGATTCCCTTCGCCGTTCTCGGAGCGGTGCTCTGGTCGCGCCACCGGCGGAGCAACCGCTCGCCAGCTGAGCTCGCGGTCGAGGCCGCGGCGCTCGAGAATGCCGCACTCGCGGAATTGACACCTGCTGCGCCTAGACTTCAGCGGCGTGACCCGTCAGTTCAGCGACTTCCTGGCGGCCCACGCGGCGCGGATCGCCGATTTGTGGGCGAGGCAGACATCACCGGCTGAGACCGAGGAGCCTCCCGACCGCGCTCGGGGACCTCGCCAGTTCGTCAACGCGGTCCTGGTCGCGCTGACCGCGGATGACTTCCGGCCGCTCATCGCGTACCACCATCTCGACGCGGGCACGAACATCGAGCGCCGGCTCGACAAGGCGCTGGCCAACCTCACAGCCCTGCGCCAGGTGACCGCCGAGGCAGTCCGGGACGAGCGCCTCGATGCCGAGGAGACCCTGGCGCTCGTCTCGACCACGGCGGACGATGTCGAAGCTGTCGGCCAGCGGCTCGCCGCCTCCTGCGTCGCGACGCTCGAGCACCGGCTCTCGAGCGCGACCTCGGAGTCGTCGGCTCGGGGCACATCGCTCTCGATCACGATGCACGAGCTTCGCCGGCCGCTCACGATTCTCAACAGCTACGGCCAGTTGCTCAGCGCCGGGATGCTCGGCGCGCTTCCCGAGACCGCCATGGTGGCGATCGAGGGAATCACGGCGAGCACCGAGATGATGGTCCGGATGGTGAATGCGCTGGCCGAGCTCGCCCGCCTCGAGGACCCCGACGACCATCTCGCGCTCGAGGTGATGGACGCCGAGGAGGTGGTGGCGGAGGCGATCGAGCACGTCGCGATGGAGGCGAAGCTGCGCGAGTCGACGATCACGAGCGAGTGCGAGCGCGGGCTCGCCATCAAGGGCGACAGACGGCGCCTCATCCTGGCGCTGACCAACCTGCTCGGCAACGCCGTCAAGCACGGTCCGATGGGAATCCCCATCGAAGTGATCGCGGCGCGCGAGGGGGATTCTGTGCGCTTCACGGTTCGCGATCACGGGACCGGGTTCCCGGTGGCGGACACGGGCCACCTCTTCGACAAATACTTCCGGTCGGTCGCCGAGCGGCACCGGAAAGTGCCGGGAAGCGGGCTCGGTCTCTACATCGTGCGGACGGTCGCGGAGCGCCACGGCGGGAGTGTGGCCGCCCGGAGCATCCCCGGAAGCGGGGCCGAATTCGACATGTCGATCCCAATGCACCTCGAGGAGGCGACCAAATGACCACCGCGGCGACCAGGACCGAGCGCGACTCGATGGGCGAGTTCGAGGTGCCCCACGACGCCTACTACGGCGCCAACACCATGCGCGCGAAGGTCAACTTCCCGATCAGCGACCTCCGCCTGCCGCGCGGGTTCATCCGAGCCATCGGGCTGATCAAGCAGCAGGCGGCGCTGGTCAACCGCGAGCTGGGCCTGCTCGATGAGGCCCTCGCCGGCGCGATCATCCGCGCCGCCCAGGACGTCGTCGACGGCGTCCTCGACGACGAGTTCATCGTCGACGTCTTCCAGACCGGCAGCGGCACGTCGACGAACATGAACGCCAACGAGGTGATCGCCAACCGGGCGATCGAGCTCCTCGGCGGGGTGCGCGGCTCGCGATCGCCGGTGCACCCGAACGACCACGTGAACCTCGGCCAGTCGAGCAACGACGTGATCCCGACGGCGATCCAGGTGGCCGCGGCCGTGTCGATCAGCGAAGACACGATCACCGGGCTGCGAGTGCTCGAGTACTCGCTGCGCCAGAAGTCCGAGGAGCTCTGGCCGGTGATCAAGACCGGCCGCACGCATCTGCAGGACGCCACCCCGATCCGTCTCGGGCAGGAGTTCCTCGGCTACGCGGGCCAGGCCGAGCGAGCCCGGCTGCGCTGCGAGGAGGCCGTCGCCACGCTTGCCGAGCTGCCGCTCGGAGGCACAGCGGTCGGGACCGGCGTCGGGACCCATCCGGACTTCCCACCCAAGGTCATCGCTCTGCTGGCGGCGGATCTCGGTATCGCCTTCCGCGAGACGGAGAATCACTTCAGCGGTCAGTCGACGCTGGATGCGGTCGTCGCTGCGAGCGGCGCGCTCCGTGCCGTGGCGGTCTCGCTCTACAAGATCGCGAATGACATCCGGCTGCTCGGCTGCGGACCGCGCGCCGGCCTCGCGGAGATCGCCATCCCGGCGGTGCAGCCGGGCTCGTCGATCATGCCCGGCAAGGTCAATCCCGTCATCTGCGAGTCGGTGACCATGGTGGCCGCGCAGGTGATCGGCAACGATGCCACCGTCGCATTCTGCGGTGCAGCCGGTTCGCTTCTCGAGCTCAACGTGATGATGCCGGTCGCCGCATACGACCTCCTCCAATCGGCGGCGCTCCTGGCCGCGTCGGCCCGGAACCTGGCGACGCAGTGCATCGATGGGATCACAGCCACCGAGAACGGCCCGGCCATGGTCGAGCGCGGACTCATGCTGTGCACCGGGCTCGCACCCGTCATCGGATACGACGCCGCCGCGGCGATCGCGAAGGAGGCGTACAACACGGGGCGCACGGTCCGCGAGGTCGCCCGCGAGCGAAGTGGCCTGGACGAAGCGGAGTTGAC
>DATGHN010000256.1:0-2736 GCA_035308005.1 Solirubrobacteraceae bacterium | reverse complement strand
TGTTGCAGCGAGGGAAGCGCTTCTCGCGCCACGACGACGCCGACATAGGCCTGCTCGACAGCCGCCACCACTTGCTGGCGAACGAGATCGATTTCGGAGCGCTGAACCTCTTCGGCCACGTGCGAGGCGCGCTGGCGAGCGTTGATCGTCGGATCGAAGAGCGGCCAGCTCAGCACCAGCGCGCCGTCCCAGTTGGGGACGTTCGGCAGATATCCGCTTCCCGACGCTTCTGGGCCTCCGTTGTTGGGCGCGGCGCCGCCGGCTCGGCCCGAGATCGCGGCAGACAGATGCAGATCCGGTCGCGCCAAGGCGCCTACGGCTCTCGTTTCGAGCTCCTGCTGGTGTAACCGCGCCAGAGCTTCTTGTAGTCGTGGATCCCGCTGGGAGGCCAGCTGGATGGCGTTCGTGAGCGCGGGCAGATCGACCGACAGAGGAGTCTGGTCGGCCGCGTCGAGCACCAGGTCAGACGAGCCGACCGCGGCCGCCAACACCGCCTGGGAAGCCGAGACCCCGCCGCGTGCCCGGATTCGGGCGGTATCAAAACGAGACAGATCTGCCTCGGCCCGGGTCAGCTCGATCGGTGAGCGCAGGCCCGATTTGACACCCGCGCTCGCGAAGTTCCGGTGAACAAGCGACCGCTGGTAGGCGTCTTCGGACGCCTGGAGGATCGACTTCGCCGCGTGGACCGCAAAGAACGCCTCTTCGACGTTCAATTCGATGTCGAGGAGTTGCGTGTCAGCGGCGCGCGCGGCGATGGTCACGCGCGCGTCGGCCGCCGCAGTCTGGGCCGCAATCCGTCCGAAGTCGAAGATCTCCTGGCTCAGACCGACTCCCGCCAGCGTGGACGCGTAGGGTTTCCAACTGGCGTCAGCGCTGTTCGTCGACGGGGTGCCGCCGATCCGAGGTAGATCGACGAAGGGGTCGGTCAGATAAGAGGCCGTCGTGTTGTTCGTGGTGCCTTCCAGGAACTGGGCGGTCAGACCGAGAAGCGGGTAGTACTGCGCGCGCGGAATCTCGGCGTTCGCTTTCTCCGTTCTCAGGCGTGCAAGGGCCGCGAGAACGGCGGGCTGGTGGCCGCGTGCATATGTCAGTGCCTCCGCCAGTGTGATCTGGCGCGCTTGAGGCAGGCCGAGATTCGCCGGAGGCGTTGGCGTCGGCACAGAATCCGGTTGGGAGACTGCCGGCGCGGCGGCCCACGCGAATGCAGAACTGCATAGCTCCAGCATTCCGAATAGCGCTGCTGCTCGTATCTGGCTCGGCATTGTCGGCTCCTCCTGAAAGCAACGCCCGTGCCCATTCGGTGAACCGCACCCCAAGCGCCCCAGGCGTTCCGTTGTCCTAAGAACACCAGGAAGTTTTCCCGGTAGAGGAGGAAATAGTCCCTTTGCCCTAGATGCATAGAGGGCTTTTCTCGCGGCCAAGCCAGCGGCCCATCCCTTGCTACTTCGCACTCGGCAATGTTAGCGAACCACCCACCTTCGAAGGTCGACCGCTCTCGATCCGGGTTGAGCGCGGCTCGCGATCGTCGCGCCCGCGTTCGAGCGTCGCTTCTCCTCTGGTCGGTCGGAATTGCGATAGGAATCGTTGGGACGCTGGCCTATTGGGACGCCGCACGCGCGTCGCGCGCGTCGCTCGAGGATCTCGCGGATGAGCAGGTGAACCTCGCGCGGGGGATGGCCGCCGCCCTGGCTGTGCGGACCGACGGGCTGTCGGAAGCGGCCGCGGGCCGCATTCCCCGCGAACTGGCGGCGGTGGAGCGGCAGGGCTCCCTGAAACTGTTCCTCCTGCCGCCGAAGGGCTCCAGCCTGGAGGCGAGCGGGGGCCAAGCAACTTCGTCCGACCGTGTCGTCGGCGCGGCGCGGCGGCGAGATGCAATCGTCCGTCTCTCGCGGACCGAAGCGGGCGAGCTAGGTCTTCCGACGCGCACGGCGTTCGTGGGACTGGCCACGGTCGATCGAGGCCCACTCACGGGGTGGACAATTGCCGCCGCCGCCACTGCGCGCCGCGAGCGCGATCGAGATCGCTGGGCGCAGGAGCGCTCGATTCTCAGCGTCCTCACGGCTACGGCCCTGTTGCTCGTCTTCGGCACGGTGGCCCTCCGAAACCAGAGGAACGAGCTCGAGCTCGAGCGCGAGTTGGCCCTGGCTGCCTTGCGGGACGAACAGAATGAGCGTCTCGCGTCGGCGAGCCGCGCCGCGGCTTTGGGCACGCTTGCGATCGGCGTCGCGCACGAGGTGTCGACGCCGCTAGGGGTGATCGCCGGTCGTGCGGAGCAACTGCTGTTGAAAGTTCGGGACGATCAGAAAGGGGCGGCGGCCGTCCAGGCCATCCTGGACCAGACGCACCGGATCAGTCAGGTTATCCGTGGCCTGCTCGGGTTGGCGCGGGGTGATCGCCTCTCGGCGGACCATCTGTCAGCCGCGAGGCTGGTCCAGGGAGCGCGAGCTCTCGTCGAACACCGTTTCGACAAGGCGGGCATTCCGCTGGCGATCGACGTTCCCGCCACCTTGCCGACGATCACCGGCGACGCGCGCCTCATCGAGAGCGCGCTGGTCAACTTGCTCCTCAACGCGTGCGATGCCTGCGCCCCGGGCGGACACGTCCGTCTCTCCGTCGAAGCTAACGGCGACGCTGTCCGCTTCTCAGTCGTAGACGACGGTTCTGGCATCTCGGCTGAGCATGCCGAGAAGGTCCTCGAACCATTCTTTACGACCAAGGCGAGCGGCGAAGGAACGG
>DATGHN010000255.1:0-2560 GCA_035308005.1 Solirubrobacteraceae bacterium | reverse complement strand
GCGCTGCGGATCCGCAACGTCCGCTACGACATGTCCTGGGATGCGCTCTCGGTCAGCTGGCAGCGCGCCGAGGTGACCCGCTGGATGAACCTGGCCAAGAAGGACGGCCTGGACGTGCTCGTCACGATCGACCATTCCCGGCGCGTGCTCTTCCAGCGCGTTGCCGGGCACAGCAAGCCGGTCGCGGTCAGTCAGAGCCGCGTGCTGCCGACCGCCAAGCAGTACATCGCCGCGTTCAAGGCGTTCCGCGCGCGCTTCCCGTGGGTCAAGGAATTCGCGACCTGGGATGAGACCAACTACTACGGCGAAGCGACCTACGACAAGGAGGCGCTCGTCGCCTCCTACTACCGGGGAATGCGCTCGGCGTGCCCGTCGTGCCGGATCCTGGCCGCCGAGTTCCTCGACGTGCCCGCCAAGCAGGCGGTCCCGATGTCGAGGTGGGCGACGGCATTCGACAAGGCGCTCGGATACCAGCCCGGCTACTGGGGCTTCAACAACTATGAGGACGCCAACCATCTCGTCGACACCAGCACGCGAGCGCTGCTGCGCGCGGTCACCGGGAAGATCTGGCTCGCCGAGACCGGCGGGATCGTCAGGCGCTACGGGGTCACGAACCCCGGCTTCCCGCAGAACGCGGCGCATGCGGCGATCGTCGACCGTTTCGTGCTGACGAAGCTCGCGATGCTGAGCCCGCGAGTCCAGCGCGTCTACCTCTACGAATGGGACGCCCACAGCGTCAAGGACGGGTGGGACACGGCACTCGTTTCGTACACGGGTGCCGTGCGCGAGAGCTACGTCGACGTGGCCGAGATCCTCTCTGCATGGGGGGTTCGCCCCGATTGCGCGATCTCGCTCGTGCCGCCGACGTGCACCGGAATCGGGGCCGGGGGCGTCAGCAGCCCCGCGGGATCGACGGGCCAGAGCGGCGCCACCGGTGCGAGTGGCGCCACGGGGGCGAGCGGCGCGACGGGCGCGACCTGACGCGGTCAGGCGAGCAGCGGCTTCGCGACCAGCACCTCGATCGCGACGAGATACGTGCATGCGCCGAGCGTCACCACCCGCAGCCGCCGGTTCGCGCACAGCGACGCGGGCAGCAGCGCCCACAGCCCGTACCACGGGAGGATCCACGCGGTCGCGGCGAGCAGCGCAAGGACCGCCCAGCCGTAGCCCTCGATCCAGGGGGCGCCGCGCCACGTGCGGCGCAACGAGGCTGCGAGCGCGAACGCGAACGCGGCGAGGAACGCGACGCGCACGCCGAGCGCCAGCTCGCCCAGGCCGAGCAGCTTCGAGACCTGCGAGGGGAGGCTGTGGCCGGCGACCTGGTGCTGCTGCGTGAGCCACGCCCCGGCGCCAAGGAGGTGCACCCCGAACACGGCGACGCCGGCGCCGAGCGCGAGGGCGAGCGCGACGGCCCCCGGGAGCGCGAGGCGACGGGGGCGCTGCGCGCCAATCAGCGCGAAGGGGATCGCCAGCGCCGCGGAGGCCTTGACCGCGGTCGCGGCGGCGAGCGCGACGCCGCCGGCCCGTTCCCGGGCGCTCAGGACGCACAGCGCAGCGGCCGCAAGGGCGACGCCGAACAGCGTCTCGTTGTGCGCGCCGCCGACCGCGAAGATCACGACGAGCGGGTTGAGGCCGTACAGCGCGGCCGCGGTCCGCGGCTCGTGGCCCAGGCGCCGAGCGACACGCCAGATCACCGCGACGGTTGCGAGGCTCGTCAGCGCAGCCAGCGCCTTCAGCGTCCACAGCGCCCCGGCGATCCCCAGTGGCACGAGCGCCATCGTGAAGAGGGTGAACAGCGGCCCGTAGGGGGTCGTCACGTCGGTCCAGCCGAGCAGCGGGTGGATCGCGTCGCCGTGTGCGGCGTTCGCGGTGAACGCGTACGGGCTGAGCCCGTGCAGGCTTTCGAGTCGCGCGAAGCCGATGTAGCCGAAGGCGTCGCCGGAGAGCAGCGGCGGCGCGACCGCGACCGCGACGTGCGCGAGCACGATCGCCGCCCACAGGCGCCGTGAGGAGAGGGCCGCCGCGGCGCGAAGGGCCACGGCGTAGCAGATGCAGAACGCGACGACGAGCCCGATCCGCAACGCCTGCGAGCCGGGGATGCCGATCGAGTGCAGCGGCCCCGCGAGCCACGCCGGGAAGTAGTGCGGCATCGTGCGGAACGTCGAAACGAGCGGCGAGGTTCCCGCCGCGGCGGTCAGGGCGATCAGCGCGGCCGCGCTGACGAGGCCGACCAGCGCGAGCGAGCCCGTCGCGGCGCGCGAGACCGGTGCGACGCGCGCGGGCGACGCGGGGCGTGGGAGTGTTCTGGTCGCCACCCGCAGATCATCCTCGCTGCGCGCTGTGGTTGTTTCGTCGAGCCCACGCCGCGTGGCGTGGCTATTTGTGCTCTTTGACACAACTTACGGCGTCGCCGCGGGTCGGTGAACATTCAGCGAGATTTCTTACGTTCCGGGGCATCTCGCGCTAAACTCGGCCTCCGGCGTGACATCGGCAGGTGTGTCACGCCCACGTCCTCTCTGTGCGCCTCCGACGCCGACACGAAATGCCGCGACTGCGCGCC
>DATGHN010000254.1:0-2776 GCA_035308005.1 Solirubrobacteraceae bacterium | reverse complement strand
GACCTGGACGCGTGAGACTGCGTCGCGGAGCAATGTCGCTCCGACTCCCTGACCTTGGCTTGTGACATCGACGGCAAGTCTGGCGAGCAGCGCGATCGGAATCGGGAAGTGGGGAGATTGGCCCTTGCGCACGGCCGCGGTGGCGCTGTCGTGCTGGAGTTGGCCGGCAGCGAGCGCGTAGTAGCCGCGAACGGCGCCACGCGCGTCGGCGATTACGAATGTGCGAGCGGCGTCGCGTCGAGCGCTTTGGCCCGCGTGGCGACTGAGCCAGCGGTTAAGGAGTGCGTTGCCGCAGTCGAAGGCGGCGGCGTTGTGGCGGGCGGGATCGAAACGCTGAGTGCCGGCCGACTGCCCGCTCACGCGCGGTCGCGTAGTTCGCGCAGGCGCGCGACGGTATCGGGGTCAGGCGCCTCGAGCGCATCGAGAAAGCGGATTGCGTCTTCCTCGCTGAGGACGATGTCTCGTTGGTCCGCGAGAACCTCCTCGGCACGCGCTCGCGCTGCGCGGCGGAAGAAGTCGCTCAGGGTTTCGCCGACGGCCGATGCCGCTGCGGCGTCGAGCGACCGTTCGTCGTCGGTGAGGCGGAGTTCTAAGCGGAAGTTTTTGTGGGTTGAGTCCGGTTTCCCAGTGTTTGTGGGGGCCGGGCTTCTTTTTGCCTGGTAGTCGTAGACACTAATCTGCTTGACTTCTGGGCCGGGGTGTGGGATGATCCGGGTGTGGCAAAGCGGACTGGGACGGTGCATGTAGCGACGACGCGTCGTCACTACAAGAACACGGAGTATGTGACGACGTTGCTGCGGCGCTCCTACCGCGAGAACGGCAAGGTCAAGAACGAGACGGTCGGCAACCTCTCGCATCTGCCGGCCGAGATCATCGACGCGATCCGCGCGATGCTCGCCGGCCGGCGCCTGGTTGATCTCGACGCCGAGTTCGAGATCGAGCGCTCGCTGCCACACGGCCATGTCGCCGCGGTGCTCGGCGTGCTGCGCGATCTGGATCTGGAGCGTGTGATCGCGCGCGAGCGCTGCCGTGAGCGTGACCTGGTCGTCGCGTTGATCGTGCAGCGGCTGATCAGCCCGGGCTCGAAGCTCTCAGCAACGAGGCGGTTCTCAAAGACCACGCTGAGCGAGGAGCTCGAGCTCGGCGAGGTCAGCGAAGCAGACTTGCTGGCGGCGATGGACTGGCTGGGCGAGCGTCAGGAGCGGATCGAAAAGACGCTCGCACGTCGCCACCTGACCGGTGAGGGGTTCGTGCTCTACGACCTCTCATCAAGCTATCTGGAGGGCCGCTGCTGCCCGCTGGCGAAGCTCGGCTATTCCCGCGACGGCGTCAAAGGCAAGCTGCAGATCACCTACGGGCTGACCTGCTCGCCCGAGGGACGCCCCGTCGCGATCGCGGTCCACGACGGCTCCACGCAGGACCAGACGACGCTCCCCGCCGCGGTCGCGGCGGTCAGCGAGCGCTTCGGCATCGAGCACGTCGTCGTGGTCGGTGACCGCGGCATGATCACCCAAGCCCACGCCGCGAGCCTCAAAGAGCAGGGCGTTGACTTCATCAGCGCACTCAAGAGCGTTCAGATCCGTGGGCTCGTGAACTCGGGTGAGCTGCAGCTGTCGCTGTTTGACGAGGTCAACCTCGCCGAGATCGCCTCCGAGCAATTTCCTGGTGAGCGCCTGATCGTCTGTCGCAACCCCGCCGTCGCCGCCGAACGCGCCCGCAAACGCACGGAGCTCTTAGCCGCGACCGAGACCGAGCTCGACAAGGTCCACGCCAGCGTCCACGGGCCCCGCGGCAGGTTGAAAGGCGCGCCGGCCGCGAAGATCGGCGAGCGTGCCGGACGGACCGTCAACAAGTACAAGATGGCCAAACACTTCACCCTGACGATCTCAGACGGCGAGTTCGCCTACCAGCGAAACGCCGACCAGATCAACCGGGAGGCCGCGCTCGACGGCATCTACGTGATCCGCACCACCTGCACACCGCAGACACTCAGCGCCCCGGCGAGCGTCCGTGCCTACAAGCAGCTGAAGATGGCCGAACGCGCGTTTCGCACGCTCAAGGACACACTCGAGATCCGCCCGATCCACCACCACCTCGAGACCCGCGTGCGCGCCCACGCGTTCCTGTGCATGCTCGCCTACTACGTCAGCTACGAACTCCAGCAACGCCTCACGCCACTGCTGTTCACCGACGAGACACCACTCGCACCCACAGACCCCGTCGCGCCCGCGACCCGCTCCCGCGCCGCCCAAGCCAAGGCCAGCAGCGCCCGCACGCCCGACGGCCACCCCGCGCACACCCTCACCGACCTCCTCGCAGACCTCGCCACGATCACCCGCAACACCCTGCGCATCGGCCACGCCGACCACACCTTCACACGCCTCACCAAACCCACCGAGCTACAGACCACCGCGCTCGAACTGCTCGACATCAACCTCGCCACGTAGACAGAACCCGCCGACCCGACCAGCCCAAAACCCCCAGCCCCAAAGGCCAACCCACGCCCCAACCACAAAAACTTCCGATTAGCCGGCGGCTTGTTGACGATCATTCATGAGGCTGCCGCCGACGGAACGGATGCCGAGCGCGAGTCCGCTTACAGCGCGGCGTGGGGCGCGGCGCGGGATGCCGAGCGCAGATTCCTCGACCTCTCTGCACGCGCCCTCAAAACGGCCGTGAGCTAGTCCATCGCCGATCCTCGGCTGAGCTAACAGGCTGGAGATCCGGCCCTGGAGACCGACTGCGAGAGGATGAACAGCGCGTCACTGACTGAGCG
>DATGHN010000253.1:0-9843 GCA_035308005.1 Solirubrobacteraceae bacterium | reverse complement strand
CTGCTCGAGTCGCTGCTCGGCGACGCCGCGTTCCGCGCCGAGTTTCGCCGCGCGGCCTGCACGCGCGACTCCCACCACGCCTACCTCGGCGGGCTGCTCGAGCACACCGTCGCGGTCGCGACGCTGGCGCAGGAGCTCGCGCTCGGCCATCCGCGTCTCGACAGCGACCTGCTGATGACCGCGGCGATCGTCCACGACATCGGCAAGACGCGCGAGTTCGACTACGGCGCGGCGATCGAGCGCAGCAACGAGGGGCGACTGCTCGGCCACGTCCAGATCGGCCTGCGGATGCTGCACGGTCGCGCCGGCGGCCTCGACGAGCAGCGCCTGCTCGCACTCGAGCACTGCGTGCTCCTCCACCACGGCCCCGAAAGCCGCTTCCAGAGCATCGAGGCGCTCGCGCTCTACCGCCTGAACGCGCTCGACACGAGCGTCAAGGGCGCGCTCGAACACGGCCTCTGAGCGTCCCGCCAAGCTGCGGGGGGCTCGCTTGATCCCGGTGGGTGCATGCACCCACCGGCGGGACGGCGCATGCGCCGTCCCGAGAATCGGCGCATGCGCCGATTCCCACCTGACGTTCTAGGGCCCGCGCCTAGTTCGTTCGTCCAGGCCCCCCTCGAGCGGCCGATAAGGACGGTACGGGCTCTTCGTTTCCCCCACTTCGCCGCCTCCTGTGCGCCGCTGCGCTCGCGAGCGCCGTGCTGGCCTCGCCCGCGGCTGCCGCCGGCGTGCGCTTCACCGCGCAGCCGGCGGTCCTTCCCGCCTCCGGCGGCGTCGTCGCGCTCCGCGTCGACGGCGCCCGTTCGTGCCGCATCAGCGCGCGCGGGGTGCGCGTGCCAAAGCGCGCGTGCGGCAGTGTTCGCGTGCACGTCGCCGCCAACGGCGCGGCCGCCGCGCGGCGGCTCGTCTTCTACGTCCACACCGCCCACCGGACGATCAAACGGGTCGTCGTCGAGCAGGCTCAGCCGAGCAAGCCCGCGGCCGGCGTCCCGCTGACCAAGTCCGCGGGCGGCGGCGCCGGCAACGTCGCGCCGGCGATCACGCTGCAGCCGGAAAACATCGCCGTGCCCTACGGCTCACCGGTCACGCTTTCGGCGGCGGCCTCGGGCGTCCCGGCGCCGACCCTCCAGTGGCAGGTGTCGGCCAACGGCGGAGCGACGTGGGCGAACACGAGCGCGACGTTCACCGCCACGGCGCCGATGAACGGCGACTCCTTCCGCGCCATCTTCACCAACGCCGCTGGGGCGACGATGACCAACCCGATCAGCCTGACCGTCGATCCGGTCTCGACGCTCAACTTCTCGGGCTACGAGGACTACGCACCGGCCGGCGCCCAGTTCACGTCTGTGGCCGCGAGCTGGGTTGTGCCGAGCGTGTCCTGCGCGGCGGGCACCTACAGCTACTCCGCGGAGTGGCCCGGAATCGGCGACCAGACGAGCGTCGAGCAGGATGGAACGTGGTCTGACTGCCTGAACGGAACTCCGTCATACGCGGCTTGGTTTGAGATCTACGGCGATCCACAGCTCAACTCGGGCTACGCGATCGCGCTGAACGACCCGGTGTCGGCGGGCGATCAGATCTCGGCGTCGGTGACGCTCGTCGGGACGACCTGGGAGTTCGCGATGACCGACGCGACACGCAACTGGACGTTCTCGACGGGCGTTGCCTCGCCCTCCGGCGTAACCCTCAACCAGGGCTCGGCGGAGTGGATCGTCGAAGACCCCAACGGCTGCACGCCGAGCTGCGAGACGCTCGCCCAGTTCACGCCCGTCACCTTCAGCGGCGCGAGTGCGACCGAGACCGGAGCGGGCGGGACGATCTCCGCCTTCCCGGCCGCCGCGGACCAGATCGTGTCAAGCGACGCCTCGACTGTCTACGCCGCGCCGGGGCCGCTGAGCGCGGCCGGCGACAGCTTCACCGACACCTGGTACGCCAACTAAGCCGCGCCGCCGATGTCGAACTCGCCGCGCGCGACGATCACCGCGCGGCCGCCGACCTCGATCCGCTCGATCGTCTCAAGCGAACCGACGGTGCGCGAGTGGAGGATCGACGGGCGGCCGATCTCGTCGCCCTGGTGGATCTCGATCTCGGCTCCGAACTCGATCACGCCGTTGCGCGCGAGGTGCAGTGAGAGCGGGCCGGCGGCCGAGCCGGTCGCCGGATCCTCGGGGACGCCGAGGTGCGGCCCGAAGACACGCGCGCGCCAGAAGCTCCCAGCGTCCGCGAAACAGCAGATGTTCGCCCGCAGTGCGGCCAGCGCGTGCATGTCCGGGGTCAGAGCCGACACGGCCTGCGGGCTGTCGAGGGCGACGTAGAGGGTCTGCGGGCCGTTGGTGTAGGCGCCGATCGGAAGCTCGCTTCGCGCCACGCCGAGCGCGGCGAGCAGCCGCGCCTCGGCGTCGAAGTCGTCGCTGCTCGGCAGCGGCTGCGCCATGCGGCCGAATGTGAGGCGGCCGGCGCCGTCGCGCTCGAGCGCCAGCGGGACGTCGCCGGCCTTCGTCTCGAGCGTGATCTCATCCTGGCCGGGCTTGGCGAGGACGAACGCGGTGCCGAGCACCGGATGCCCGGCGAAGGGAAGCTCGGCGCTCGGCGTGAAGATCCGGATCGCCGCGTCGCCGCCGCGGCGTGGCGGGGTGGCGAAGACGGTCTCGGAGAGGTTGAGCTCGCGCGCGAGGCGCTGCATCGTCACGTCGTCGGGGCCGTCGGCGGCCGTGAACACGGCTACGCCGTTGCCCTCGAGCGGGCGATCGGTGAAGACGTCGGCGACGACGTAGGGGAGCGGCATGGCCACGCGCAGATTAGTCCAGCTGAGCGCGCAGCCCGGCGATGATCGTCTCAAGGCCGGCGCGGAAGCTGCTCTCGGTCGGCTCCGAGGCGAGCCGGCGCCCGAGCGCGCGGACCGCCGGAAGCGGCGCGTCGGGCGCGACCTCGATCGCGAAGCCGCTCAGCTCGGCGAGCGCGTAGCCGCGCGCGTAGCTCGAGACGAGGCGGTAGGCGAGGATCGCCCGCGCCGGCGTGAAGCCGCCGCTGCGCAGGCTCGCGAGGACCTCCTCGACCGGGCGAAGCACATAGGGCGTCGCCAGCACGCGCATGCCGACGAGGCCGAACGCCGCGGGGTGGCGGCGCGCGAGCGCGCGCAGCTCGCCGGCGAAGGTGCGCAGCGCATCGGGCCAGTCGACCTCGCCGCGGCGGGGCTCGAGCTCGGTGGCGAGAAAGTCGGCGAGGCCCTCGAGGAGCTCGTCACGGTCCTTGACGTGGCGGTACAGCGACATCGCCTCGACGCCCAGCTCCGATCCCAGCCGGCGCATCGTCAGCGCGTCGGCGCCTTCGCGATCGAGCAGCGCGAGCGCCCCGGCGAGGATCGCCTGGCGCGAGAGCTTGGCGGGGCGACCGCGGCGGCGGCGCGCGGGAGGCGGCGGCGCAGGCTGCGCCTGGCGCCTTGCGGCAGCCGGGGTGGGGTCGCTCATCGGGGCTTCATCTCGGCGCCATCCACCGCCCCAAACCGTACCGTCCGACCCCCTTGCGAAGCTCCTCGGTCCGATGTCGATCGTCATGCTTCTCATAGGTGTCCTGCTTGGAGGCGCAATCGCGGCCGCCCTGCTGCTCGGGCGCGTGCGCGAGGAGCGGCGCCTGCGCGAGACCGAGCAGTCGAGCCACCGCTCGCAGCTCGATCTGCTCGAGGCCAGCCGCACCCAGCTGCGCGACGAGATGAAGGGGATCTCGGCGGCGGTGCTCGAGAAGACGGCCGAGTCGCTGACGCGCGAGCTGAGCTCGCAGCGGCGCATCGACGACGAGCGTGCCGCCGGCGAGATGGGCAAGCGCGCGGCGGAGCTGCGCGGCCTCGTCGAGCCGATGAAGGAGAAGCTCGGCAAGGTCGAGAGCCAGATCGAGCTGCTCGAGCGCGAGCGCCGCCAGTCGGCCGGCCAGATGAGCGAGATGTTCCGCCAGCTCAACGAGGGCCTGGCCGGGCTGCGCGCCGAGACTGGGACGCTCGTCGGCGCGCTCAAGCGCCCGGCGACGCGCGGATCCTGGGGCGAGATCCAGCTGCGCAACGTGATCGAGATGGCGGGCATGGTCGCGCACTGCGACTTCACCGAGCAGACGACGATCGACGGCGACGGCGGCCGCCTGCGCCCCGACGTGCTCGTGCGGCTGCCGGGCGGCAAGCTGATCGTCGTCGACTCGAAGGTCCCGCTCGACGCCTACCTGCAGTCGCTCGAGGCGAGCACCGACGAGGAGCGCGGCCTGCACCTCGCGCGCCACGCTCGCCAGACGCGCGACCACATCACCAAGCTCGCCTCGAAGGCCTACCAGGCGCAGCTCGACTCGAGCCCCGAGCTGGTCGTGATGTTCGTCCCCTCCGACGGCATCTACCACGCGGCGCTGAGCGAGGATCCGAGCCTGATCGAGTACGGCGTCGACCAGCAGGTCCTGCTCGCCACGCCGACGACGCTGATCGGGCTGCTGCGCGCCGTCCACTACGGGTGGAAGCAGGAGCTGATCGCGGCCTCCGCGCGCGAGATCGCCGAAACCGGGCGCGAGTTGCACAGGCGGATCGCGCGCTTCGTCGAGCCCTTCGCCCGCGTCGGGCGCCAGCTCTCATCGGCCGTCGGCGCCTACAACGAGGCGGTCGGGTCCTTCGAGGCGCGCGTCGTTCCGCAGCTGCGCCGGATCGAGCAGGCCGGCGCGGGATCGGACCGCGCGGTCGAGATCGCCGGCGTCGAAGAGGCGCCGCGCGCGCTGACCGCGGCGATCGGCGAGCTCGAGCCGCACGACGGCGGCGCGACGGTCAGCGAGATCGGCGCCGAACGCGCGGCCGAGGCCGCGTAGCGCCACGGTCGAACGCGGCGCGCACAGCGCGGCGCCCGGGCCTGACGCGGCGCGGCCGAGCAGATGGCGTGCGTCCGGCCGCATACCGCGTAGACCTTATATGGTCTAAAATGCGTCGATGGACACGGGTGAGCTGCTTCGCGTCACACGACGGTCGCGCGGTCTCGATCAGGCCGGGCTCGCACGCCGAGCCGGCACGACGCAGACATACGTGAGCCGCGTCGAGCGCGGGGATGTGTCGCCGTCGATCCGCACGCTCGAGCGCCTCTTCCACGCGATGGGCTGCAAGCTCACGGCCAGCGTCGAGCGGCTCCCCACCGGAAACGCCGAGGTGGCTGATCTGCGGCGGGACTGGCAGGCGCTCACAGCGGCCGAGCGCGTCGATCAGGCGATCACGCTGAGCGAGTTCCTGACGGGCGTGGCGGCCGGGGGCGTTGATGGCTGAAGCGCGTGGGCTTCAACCGCGCGAACTGCTCGCGGCGCTTGACCGCGCGGGCGTCGAGTTCGTGGTGATCGGCGGCTTCGCGCTCGCTCCGCACGGCTACGTGCGGGCGACGAAGGATCTCGACATCGTGCCGTCCCCAACCGTGGAGAACCGGCGGCGCCTCGCCGCCGCCCTCGGCGAACTCGACGCCGCCGTCGCGATCGGCGACATCGGCGCGGACGAGCATGGTCTCCGGCCGGACGAGCAGGGACTCGCCGGCGGCAACTGGGTCCTTCAGACGCGCCATGGGCGCCTCGACGTGATGCAGGATGTTCCCGGCCTACGCGACTACGCCCAGTTTCGCGCCCGTTCAGTCGTCGTCGACGGCGTCCTCTACGCCGGCTACGAAGACCTGATCAGCATGAAGGTTGCCAGCGGCCGCGAGGAGGACCTGCGCGACATCGGCGCACTTGAGGCGGCGCGCTCGGAAGCGTGACGCCACGGCCGAACACGGCGCGCGCCGCGCCGCGTTCCTCCCTCCCAGTCCCCGCCCGGCTAGCTCAGCCGCCGAACGGATTCGGCGCCACGGGCTCCTGCACGGGCGCCGGAGCGGCTGTCGGCTCGGCGGCGACCACGGTCGGAGCGGGAGCCGGCGCTGACGGGGCCTGGGCGATCGACTCGTGGTGGTTGTCGCCGCTGATTGAGTCCTTGAAGCCGCGCATGCCCTCGCCGAGCGAACGCCCGATCTCCGGCAGGCGCTTGGCGCCAAAGACCAGCAGGACGATGACCAGCAGGATGAGGATGTGGAGTGGGTTGTCTAGGCCCATGGGGGCAGGATAGCGCAGGGTGGCGGCTACGGGTCGCCGTTGGGCGCCGCCGACCGCCATAGCTTGCGATGAGCCCCTCACGCAATACTTGTCCGATGCGAGCACAACTCGAGATCGGCGAGTTGCTCGAGCCCCTCAGAGCAGAGCCCTCGAGCGCGGCCGTCCTCTTCGACATCGACGGCACCCTCGCGCCGATCGTGCGACACGCCTCCGACGCCCAGGTCGATGAGCCGACGCGGCGGCGGCTGATCGCGCTCGCCAAGCGCTACGGCCTCGTCGCCTGCGTGAGCGGGCGTCAGGCGTCAGTCGCCCGGGCGATGGTCGGCGTCGGCTCGATCGCCTACCTCGGAAACCACGGCTCGGAGCTCCTCCGGCCGGCAAGTTGCGACGCGGTCATGGATCCCGCGGTCGACGGCTGGGCGGAGCGAGTCGCGGCATTCGCCGAGCGCGTCGACAGTCCCGCGCTGCAACAGCTGCGCGTCCGCCGCGAGGACAAGGGGGCGATCGTCGCCTTCCATTGGCGCGGCGCGCCGGACGAGGGCGCCGCGCTCGTCGCCGTCGCCGCGATCGAGCTCGCCGCCCAGGAGCAGGGCTTCGAGCCCCACCGCGGCCGCAAGGTGCTCGAGATCCGTCCGCCCGTGCCGCTCGACAAGGGCCGCGGCATCCGCTGGCTGCTCTCCGAGGCGCCGCCCGCCGCCGCGCTCTACGCCGGCGACGACCTGACCGACGTCGACGCCTTCGCCGGGCTTCGCTCCGTCGTCGGCGATGACGCAGTCTGTGTCGGCGTGCGCTCCGAGGAGACGCCCGAGGAGCTGACGGCCGCCGCCGACGCGATGGTCGACGGCCCGGAGGGGGTCATCGAGCTGCTCGACGCGCTGCTCGCCTGATGCCCTTCGCCGACTTCTTGAAGACGACCGTTCTTCTGTCGGCGGCGTCGGCCACGACACTGGCCGCGGTGACGATCCTCACGGCCCACTCGGCAAACGAGCCGGGGACCGCGACGATCGCGATCGGCTGGTGGGCGCTCGCGAGCGTCGTCGGCGTCGTGATGGGCCGCCGCGCGGCCGCCTCGCCGCCGATCGCGCGGCTGCTCGGCGGCGCGAAGACCGTCGCCGCATTGCCGCCGCTTCGACCCGGGCGCGTCCTCCTGGCGCGCCTGTGGCCGCTGCTCTTCTCGACGCTTGCGGCCGGCGGGCTCGGGCTTCTGTGGCCGCAGGTTCCGGCCGTCGCGACCGGCTTCGCGATCGTGTGGGCGCTCAGCTGGCGCCAGCAGCACGCGGCCGTCGTTGCGATCGAGCAACGCGACGGCGTCCGCTTCTACGTCGACCAGACTTCGCCGTTTCGCCCGATCACGCTGAGTCGCACGCCCGGCTTCAAGGCCTATCTGCCGGTCGAGCGCCACGCCGCGTGAGTCTGCGCGTCCTGATCGTCTCATTGGGTTCGACGGTCGGCCTTCGATCCTCCGACGCGGAGCTCGCCGCGAGCCTCGGCCGCGCCGGCGCCGACGTGCGCGTGGCGAGCGCGACCGCGCCGCGCAGCGTCCGGACGCTCGCGCTGACCGACCTCGTCTGGGCGCGCGCGGCGCGTGCCGCTGCGCTCGAGGCGATCGCCTCAGACCCCGGCCGCGCGATCGTGTACTCGACGATCACCGCCGCCCTGCTCGCGCCCGCGCGCGGCGCGATCCGCTTCGACGCGCTGTCGGCCCACAACCGCCCCGGGCGGCACGGAATCTGGCAGCGCCCGCGCGAGCGGACCGTCCTCGCTCGCGCGCCATTGCTTCTTCCGACCAGCGAGGGCGCGCTCACCGGAGCGCCGCAGCGCCACCCGCCGGCGATCGTCGTGCCGATCGTCGTCGAGGCCTCCGGGCCGCCGTTGCCGTTCGCCGCTCGAGACATCGCCGCCGTCGCCTACGCCGCCAACCCGGACAAGAAGGGCCTCGACGCCGTGCTCGCCGCGTGGGCCGCGGTCCGCCGAGAGGGGGAGGAGCTGGTCCTGACAGGCGTCCCCGACGCGCCCGCGATCGACGGCGTGCGCGTCGCCGGCACGCTCGAGCGCGACGCCTACCGCGCCCTCCTTCGCCGCGCGCGGATTTACATCGCCGCGCCGCGGCGCGAGGAGTACGGGATCGCCCAGCTCGAGGCGCTCGCCGACGGAGCGATGCTCGTCAGCACCGAGACCGAGATCCCCTACGCCGCGCTGCCGCTCGCGCGCGAGGCCGACGCGCGGCTGATCGGCCCGGACCTCGCCGGCGCGATACGCATCGCGCTCGATGACCCGCGTGCCGATTACGCGCAGAGCGTCGCGCCAGGGCTTGAGCGCTTCAGCTCCGCGAGCGTCGACCGCGTCGTCGCTGAGCAGGTCCTGCCCGCGCTCAGCGCTGCTTGAGGCGCTTGCTGAGCTTGGCCCAGGTCAGCGTGTTGAGGACCTGCTCCTTGCGAAGCCACGCCCGCCGCGCGGTCCAGACGCCGTAGCGCAGGACGTCGAAGCCGTCGGTGCGGTGGGAGTCGGTGTTGATCAGGATCCCGACCCCGGCGGCCGCCGCGGCGCGGGCATTGACCTCGTTGAGGTCGCGGCGGTTGGGGCTCGAGTTGATCTCGATAAGCGTTCCGCTGCGCGCGCAGGCGGCGAACACGGCGTCGGTGTCGAGCGCGTATGGGCGGCGGCGCTCGATTATGCGCCCGCTGAGGTGGCCGATCGCGTGGACGAGGGGGTGTTCGGCGGCCGCGATCACGCGCTTGGTCATCGCCTCGGCGTCGATGCCAAACGAGGTGTGCACGCTGGCGATCACCCAGTCGAGCTCGGCGAGCAGCTCGTCGTCGTAGTCGAGGCGGCCGTCGGGAAGGATGTTGACCTCGCTACCGGCGAGCAGCCGGATGCCCTTGATCGAGGCGTCGGCCTCGCGGACGAGCTCGATCTGGCGGCGCAGCTGGTCCGGCGAGACCTCGTCGCCGAAGCCGTGTGTCGCCGAGTGGTCGGTGATCGCCAGGTACTCGTAGCCGCGCTTGCGACCGGCGAGCGCCATCTCCTCGATGCTCGCCGTGCCGTCGGAGGCGGTCGTGTGGCAGTGGAGGTCGCCGCGGATGTCTGACTCCTCGATCAGCAGCGGCAGCTCGCCGGCCAGCGCCGCCTCGAGCTCGCCGCGGTTCTCGCGCAGCTCCGGCTCGATATAGAGCAGTCCGAGGCGCCCGTAGAGCTCCTCCTCGGTGGCGAACGTCGCTGTCTCGCCGCTTGCGTCGTCGAGCACGCCGTACTCGGAGATGTGCAGTCCGCGCCGCACGGCCCACTCGCGCAGCGCCGCGTTGTGGGCAGCCGAGCCGGTCAGGTGCTGGAGCAGATCGCCGAACTGCTCGGGAGCGACGGCGCGCAGCTCGACCGTCAGCCCGGAGTGGGTCCTGGCCCGCGCCGCGCTCGCGCTCGTGCGCGACGCGGACTCGATCAGCTCGAGCCCCTGGAGTTGATCGAGGAGCGCGGGCTCGTCGAGCACGATGTCGAGATCCTTGACGCTGTCGGCGCGCCGCCGCACCGAGCCCGCCAGCTCGATGCGGGCGTCCGGCGCGAGCGTGCGCAGCGCGTCGATCAGGAGCTCGCTGACGGCGAGCGCGCGGTCGAGGACGACACGCCGCGCGGGATGCTCGCCGTCGGCGGCGCCGGCGTCGAGCGCGGCGAGGACGGACTCCTCGAACTTCGCCCCGAATCCGCGCAGCTCGCGCAGACGCTGCGCCTCGGCCGCTTCGCGAAGAGCCTTGGGGGAGTCGATGCCGA
>DATGHN010000252.1:0-15709 GCA_035308005.1 Solirubrobacteraceae bacterium | reverse complement strand
TCCTGCACATCCGTCGTCCGCCACCAGCCTGTGGCGGTGGATGTGTTCTCTCTGGAACGCGGCCAGCAGGAGTGTATGGCCATCGAGAGTCACGGTCGGTCGAGGCTCTCTCGGCGAGCCGTTACGCGCGCCCGGAGCTTGGCAGCGCACGTTTGGCGTGAGGCTCGCCAAGCTCGCGAGGCTTCACATCGCAACATGGGTACGCACATGGCCGCCTCGGACTCGGGAGATAAGTCCTGTTCGACGACGCTGGCGCACGAGGGTTCCGGTTCACGGGCACATGTTGGCATCGCCACGCGCGCGACACAATGAGATACCACACGTGGGCCCGGCGCGTTACATCGAGGTCACGGAGGGTGTACCGGCGAGAATGTGGTGTTCATTTTCAGAACAGCCGTCTCGGCAGCGTAATCCGGACGCTGCCCGCTCTGCCGACCGGGACGTCAACGGCCGACGGCACCTGCTTGCCTACCCACGTGTAGACATCGTTGGTGACGCCCGTTGTGTCCTGCCCACCGGCGAACGTGACACGCACTCGCCGGTCCAGACCGCTGGCCGGCGCCAGGCCGACGAGGGTCAGTCGCTGAAGGTGACCGTCGAAGCGGCTTCTTATCCGCGCCGCGAGAAGAAGCAGGTGGGCGGCGAGCGCGCGTCGCACGGATGAACATGCAGCCACCGTCGGCACCGGCGGCGCCGCTCGCAACACGAGACAAACGCCGAGCGCCCCGGGGATTACGAGCACTTGCTCATGCTCGCCCGCGTACGATGGCGTAACGGAGCGCGTCGCAGCGATGTCCAGGCCGAATCTCGCAATCGTCCGCGGCAGGACGGCGCGCCCGGCAGCGTCAATCACGCGCGGGTCGGGTGCGGTCGTCAAGGCGGCGCGCAAGCGCCGCTCAAGCGGAACCGCGACCGACTCGCGCGTGACTCCGCCGCGACTAGTCGTACCCCCGCGACTAGTCGTACCTGTCGTGCCAGCCGCAACAGCGCAGCCGGCGCCGACCAGCGTCACAACCGCGAGCCATTTCCTGAGCGACCAGAGCATCGCCATGGTGGCCTCGCCACATCGGAATAGAACAGATGAACGGCCGTATGCGCCTGCTCAGCTGTACCGCTCGCTGGCCGAGTGCCCGGCGCGGGTCCGGTACGACACCCCACCGTACGCGTACGTCGAATTGGGGACGACCTGCGCTAGAACGCTTTGAGCCGAGGCTGTCACCAAGTGGCAAGTCCCTGAGATGCACGGGCCAGCCTTCGGGTAGGTGCCGGCCGACGAGTAGGCACGCACGTAGTGCAAATGGTGCCAGTGGCCATAGTACTGACCAGCGCCCGCGCCTGTGCCGAAGTGGCTAACGAAAAATGCGAATGCCGGGGGCGCCGCCATGCCCGCTATCCCCAGCGCCGCGGCGGCCGTCCCTAGCGCCGCAGTCGACAAGCGCCTGCGGGACTGCCTATCAGTCGCACTACGCCGACTAGTGATCGCGTCCTGCATCACCGGTTCCATCACGTGCGGTACCGGCCTCATCACACACTCTCCTTTCATTGTGATCTTTGCGTGCGCCGGCCTACATCGCCGAGCGCAACTCGGTACGAACAATGCCGAAGGTAACAGCGCGTGAGCGGCACAGTCAAGTTTGCTCTCCGCCTCACCACGCAAAGCGACTCGCTCCAGATAGGTCGTACTCAAAGCGGCGACTGGCGGCGCCGGAGCGCCAAGTCGATGATGTCGAGAGCTCGAGAAACCTCATAGACGCGCCGAGCCTTCATGTCGTGGGAGACGTTGCACATCCGACTGGTCGCGCGGCGAGCGCCCGCCTCGAGGACCAGCCGCTTCCCGCGCCCGCCGCGCGAGAGCGATTTCTGACACCAGTACGAAGGCGCGTAGGCCTTGGGGCAAATCTCGTCAGACGAGCTGCCGCGCGCACGTTAGGTTTGGGCGGCAGATGGGTATCGCGGGTTACTTGCCACCAGTGATGACGCGTGTCGAATCCGAGCCGGCGATGTGCGGTTGGTCGTGGCACATTGCGGGCATCCCGCGGTATGCTTGCTTTGTTACACGGTGACGGCGGGCGCGGCATCCGGGGCTGGACGCGACTGACGGCGGCAGAATTGCGCGAGCGCTATCGCGCGCTTGGCGAGGTCGGGGCCCCCGGGACAGGGGACTCACATCCCCGATGGCGGGGAAATCAAACCATCTAGGCGAGGGTCGCGAACCGCGCGGCCTCTTCGCAATAACTCCTCGTGGTGACTCCGGTGCGGACGCGTCTAGGACGGATCACAGCACTTCACGGGCCGCCCTCCGACTCTCGTGCCATTGCCAGAGCGATCAGTTAGATGCTCGATGAGGCTAGATATCATCCGCGGCGAGTGGATCAGCGGCTCGTGCTCCTTCTCGGCCGTTACGGACCGGATTCGCCCGGAACGGAGCAGAACGCCGGGGTTCTCATCACCTCGGATAAGGCGCGCTAAGTCTTCGCTCGTGCCCGTGAGGACGAGATCGACCTCGCCGTCGCCTTGGCGGATGATCCCGGCGCGCGGATCTATGGTCCAGCGCAGCTGAGGATCGTCGTCGGCGACGATTGCCACCCGGTCGATGTCGTACTCCCAGTTGCCGTCACCACGCCACACCATCAGCCGAGTGAGCTGCGAGCGCACTTCTGTTGACGCGGATCTATGCGCATGTGGTTCGGCGTTCCACGCGTCGGTCAGCGGCGAGTAGCCAAGCTGTGCGAGCAGTTCGTTCAGGCGCTCGCGCAGCGGGAGCGGGACCATCGCGACTGGTACTTGTTTGCCGCGCCCGATCGACGCGGTCGTGATCTCGCCCGTGAACGCTAGTTTGTAGTCGCCCGGACCGGACGCCGGGTTGAATCGGCCGAACGCGCGGGCTAAGACCGACATGTCCGGCGCAACGTCGACGAAGCGGAACACCTCGGTGAGCGTTGTCTCTGGGTGGCGCACGAGGTCTTCGTACCGCAGGCGGAAGCAGGTGTTCGGGTTTGACTCCTGCCATGCGAGCGCGAGCGAGACCTGCATCTCCCAGTAGCGCGCGAGCGCCATCACGGTGTTCTCCGGTGAGGCGTACACGAACGGCGCGTAGCCGTACGCGTCGAACCCCCACGGCGAGGCCTCGATCCCCGAGGCGATGGTGTCCATGACATGCCGCACGATAATGATGCACCTCGCCCCGGGAAAGACGTGGAAGATCATCGGCAGGTGCTGGCCGTTGTCCAACGACTTATCGCAGTAGATGCGCTTCTCACCGTCCTGACAGTACGACTTCATCACAGCCAACGCGACGCGGCGAATCTCGCGCTCGGCATACGGGGGAAGCTGGATCACCGGGGCAGGCGTGTCGACCTGTGGCGCCCTCTGCGGGTCGATGATCGACGGATCGCCGCTCGCGCAAACCGTGGCCCAAACGCGTCTCGCGTGACTCAGGAGCGCTGGGAGCCCTGCCTCCGCTGGACAGCCTATGTCCGGATGGGAATCCAGGAGGGAGCGCAGTAGGGTCGTGCCCGAGCGAGCGGCGCCAACAATAACGGCAAGCTGCGGCTCACGAGTGTTCGGCATGGTCGTCTCTCAATCTCGTCTCCACAGCGTGGCCGACACCAAAAGTTAGCCGGCGGGCGGCAGTGTGTCTAGATGCCGCTGCGTCCTTGCTTGCGGCTCGCGTGGGCTCTGCTGCCCGCCGATATGAGGTGTTCCTCGGTTCGGACAAACATGGGCGGTCGTTGCACGCCGAGAAGGGGATGTCGCATGGGCCGGTCAAGCGCAGCAGTTCGGCTATGGGGTCGAGTCGGTGCGGGCGTGGGTCGAGCAGGCCGACGTCGACGACGGCGTGAGGCCGGGCGTCACGCAGCTACGACAACGCTCTCGCCGAGACCGTCAACGGCTACTGCACGGCCGGCGTGATCAGAGGACCCGCTCGGCAAGGCCCCTTGGAAGACCGTCGAGGAGGTCGAGCTCGCCACACCTCGGCTGAGTGCACTGGCACAACACCCAACGCCTCCGCGCGGCTACCTCGGAGTCACCCGCCGCGAGTTCGAGGAGACCTTCTACGCTACCCACCAGGACGACAAGGTCCTGGCCTAACACAAAACGCCAGAGCCTCCATCACACCCAGGACGATTCGCCTAGCTTGCAACCACGGGCCTCGGCCAGACGCGTTGCGACTGGCTCGCAGCTTCGGACAGCGCACTTGTGTCCCAACGCACAGCGGTCTCGCGAATCCGTTGCGCACGCCATTCCAAAACCCAGGTCAGCGAGACATGCGGCAGCGGCCAGAGCCAGACCTCAATGGTCGCAAGATTCGGTCGCGCGCGCAAAGGAGCCACGACGAGTGTCCGCTCGAGCGGCGATTCGCGTGACTGGCGTCGCCGCGACGTAGCAAGTACGCGGTGGCCGTCGTCGAACTCTGCGCCGAGGCACAAGCCGGCGCGGCCTCGTTCGCCCGGGATCACAGGAAGGGCCACCCTCTGGGCAGCAGCCCAGCGCACCTCAAGCGTCAACGCCACGCCGTAAGGAAACACTTCCGCCCACGGCATCCAAAGCGACATGTCGCGACTGCGCACGAACTCGATGTCGAGGTCGCAACGCTTGGGCACAAAGTCGCAGGGCGGCCCCAGCCACGCCGGGTCCGAGGGCGGGTCGGACTGTTCCGAAACGAGCCAGGCGGCGTCAACTATCTCGTCGAAGAAGCCCACTCATCTTGGCGGTCGATTGTCGCGGCGAAGCCTGTCGCGGCCGGCAGCCGTCGGGAGCGTACGACCCCGCGCAGGCTCTCGCAGTGGACAGCGGCGACTCCACACGCGAAAGCACCGACGGTTGATGTCTCGTCAGCGAAGCCCATCCGACGGCGACGCATTGCCTTGGCGGAGGCCGACGTTCGGCACACGATCGCGAGGTGCCGGCGAGCTGCTCCGCGAACCTCGATCCAGGCGCACGCGCCGCGCACCCGTGCGGCCCAGAGGTTGTTGTGCACAACGACTGTGAGGGAACGGTTGTGGAGTGACCTTATTGCAACAGTCCGGTCTGAGTCTGGGACCAATCCAACCAACACAGGCCCGAGGTTCGCGCTGTAGGCGGTCACGATCAAGTGGCCGCGCACGGCAGCGGCGACGGTGCCGCAGACGCGCGCGACCTGCCCGCCAGTCGCGCGGACCACCGCCAGACACACGCCGCCAGTGCTCGGGGTTGCCCAAGCTTCGTACCCGGGAGCCGGCTCCCACAGGTATGCCGCGTCGGCAGAATCTTCTCGACCGGTGGCGCTCGGCGCCAGAGCGCCGTCGACGGCAGCTGGGAGCCTTGCGACAACGCCCGCCGGCGTGGTCATGAGCGGCTCGACGAACGCGCTGAAAGACTCGCTCAGGTCGACTAGGCTCCGTGCCAAACCAGGTGCGCTGGACGTCGGCGCGGCTGCGGCCGTATGTCCTCGGGGTTGGGCGCGCACGCGCGAGTTGGAAAGTGATGCCGCCACTGCGACGGCAGGTGCTGCCACGGCCAGAGCCCACGCCAATCCGCGGCGTCTGGCAAGCGTGCCGCAGAGCACACGACTCATGCGGGCTTCTCGGTTGGCATCGGCCGGCCGCACACAGGACAGAGCGGCGCATCCAGGTTGGGTACCCTTTCCCGGATCGCAGGCGGTTGCGTGTCACTCGTCGCCGTACGCAAGAGCACACGAAGGTCCTTGACAGATAGCCGCTCCGCGACAATGCGCGCGAGCCAAGCACTCTGATCTGCGGGGTCACACTTCGCGAGTTCCACGTAATGGCTCCACGACACCTCGGCGCGCCGCTGCGCCACGGCGACGTGCGCCGAAACATAGGCGTGATTCATTAGCGTTTGAACGTCATACCCGGTGAGCCGCGACGCGAGCGCATACCGCTCACCGAACCGCCGATTGCCAAACCGCAGCCAATCGCCTATCCACCAGTGCATCGTGTGGCCGGCCCTAGCGATTCGCCTGCCAGCCTCTCTCCAATGAGGCTCGTCCAGGTCGGTGCGTGCCGCCCAGAAGAGTCCGGGGGAGCGGTCCGGACGCCCGCCGTTGTCGTTCTCCGGACCTGAATCTCCGGATGTCTGCGATGGATTGCGGTTTCCTAGCATCTCGAGACTCGCTAGGCGTGGAGAATGTGCGCGCCACGGGCGCACGTACGACATGACGGATGCTCCGCGTGCGAATCTCCCGACGTCGGGAGCGCATGGTCTGGCAAATCTCCCGACGTCGGGAGCGCATGGTCTGGCAAAATAGCTTGTGGCTCTCCCGACGTCGGGAGATTCGAGAGGAGACGCGGCTTAGCGGCCGGCCCCATTGCCCAGCGCGCCCAGCGCCACGACCGTTACGTCAGCCACCCCGAATGCGTTGTTCGACTGATCCAGCCAGGCCTTCACAGCTCACCTCCACCGGGCGCAGGATCCTAACCGCTACGCCGCCCGCACTCTCTGATGAGGCTTGCGACGCTACCATACCCGGCGCGGAGTAAAGAGATATGTAGCCAAATGTTCTCAGTGAACGAGGGTGTCCCGTTTTCTGTGTAGGCGGGTTTAGTCGGGGATTCGGTCTCCGATTTTGGAGGCTAGGAGCGCGGCGGTCCACTTGCGGGTCCGTGTCCAGGCCGGACGGCGTTGGTGACGGCGAGGTAGATGAGTTTGCGGGCGGCGTCTTCGTTGGGGAAGTCGCGCTTGGAGAGGCTCGAGGCCAGCAGCACGCGCACCTTGGTTGCGCCTGTCGGTGTGCTTCCGCGCACGGTGATTGTAAATTCGTCCGCGGAATTTGCGACCGCCCCGTACTTGATAACTCGCTTTGAGGTCTTGAGGCTGAGGTTGCCGCCGTCCTTGGCGTTTGCGTTTGCGTTTGCGGCTGGGGCGAAGGCGACGCACTACGATGGCGAGCGTGACCATGCCTGTGGCAGCGACGAGGTTGAGACGCGCCCTTGCTCTGGTCATTTGCGTGACAGCCTCGGCTAGATCCCGATTCCCACGTACTTCAGGGACAAATACTCCTCGATTCCCTCGGCGCCGCCCTCGCGCCCGAAACCGGACTGCTTGACCCCGCCGAAGGGCGCGGCGGCGTTCGAGGCGACGCCCATGTTGAGTCCGACCATGCCGGTGTCGAGTGCCTCGGCGACGCGCAGAGCGCGGTTCAAATCGCGGGTGAAGATGTAGCCGATGAGCCCGTACTCGGTTGAGTTCGCGCGCGAGATCGCCTCTTCCTCCGAGCCGAAGCTGACGACTGGCGCGACCGGCCCAAAGATCTCCTCGGTGAGCACGCGACTCTCGGCCGGCACGCCTGTGAGGACCGTCGGGCGATAGAAGTAGCCCGGACCCTCGAGCGGCTCGCCGCCGGTCAGCACGGTCGCGCCGCGGCCGACGGCGTCGAGCACGAGCTCGTGGACCTTGCTGCGCTGCGTCTCGTCGATCAGCGGGCCGAGGTCGGTGTCGGGATCGATGCCACGCCCAAGGCGGAGCTGCTCCATGCGCGCCGCCATCCGCCGCGCGAACTCCTCGGCGACCGGCGCCGCCACGTACAGGCGATTGGCCGAGGTGCATGCCTCGCCCATGTTGCGAAGCTTCGCCATCATCGCCTGGTCGACCGCGAGCTCAAGGTCGGCGTCCTCGAAGACGAGCAGCGCGGCGTTGCCGCCGAGCTCCATCGACACCCGGAGCATCCCGTCCATCGCGCGCTGCGAGAGCTTGCGACCAACCTCGGTCGAACCCGTGAAGGAGAGTTTCCGCAGGCGCGGGTCGTCGAACAGCGGATCGGTGACCGCGCCCGAGCGCGACGTTGTGACGATGTTGAGCACGCCGGCGGGAAGACCCGCCTCCTCGAAGATCTTCGCCAGGGCGAGCATCGAGAGCGGTGTCTGCTTGGCCGGCTTGACGACCATCGTGCAGCCCGCCGCGACGGCTGGCCCGATCTTGCGCGTGCCAATCGCGAGGGGGAAGTTCCACGGCGTGATCAAAAGACAAGGCCCGACCGGCTGGCGCATCGTGAGGATCCGGGAGCGGCCGTTCGGGCTGACGGAGTAGCTGCCGTGAATGCGCACCGCCTCCTCGCTGAACCAGCGCAGGAAGTCGTTCGCGTAGGCGACCTCGCCGCGCGCCTCGACGAGCGACTTGCCCATCTCGAGCGACATCAGGGTCGCCAATTCGTCCGTTCGCTCGAGGATCAGCTCGTAGGCGCGGCGAAGGATCTCGCCGCGTTCGCGCGGCGGATGGGCTCCCCATTCCGCCTGCACGTCGGCCGCCGCGGTGAGCGCGGCCATCGCGTCGGCCTCGCCGGCGTCGGCGATTTCACAGAGCGTCTGCCCGGTCGCCGGGTCCTCCACGGGCAGGCGATCCCCCGACTGCGCAGCGCGCCAGGTGCCTGCAATAAACAATTCCTTAGGGACGGATTCGAGAACTTCGGCTTCAGTCATGGTCTACCTTGGCGATAGTGGGCTGGCGACGTGCCGTAACTCTCCTCGCCCCCCTCGTGGCGCTGGCAGCTGTGCAGAGCGCGTGGGCGGACGGGTCCCTGCTCGTGATCGAGGGAGCCGGCGATGGTCATGGCGTCGGAATGAGTCAAGTCGGTGCGGATGGGCTTGCGCTGCACGGCGACAGCGCCCAGCAGATCCTCTCGCACTATTACACGGGGACGTCGCTGGGGCGGCTCACGAGCGCCCACGTCCTGGGGATCCTTCTCCAGTCCGATCTCCGCGACGTCGTCTTCAGCGGCGCGACGCGCGCCGACGAGCGCCCGCTCGCCCCGACATCGACCTACATCGCTTCTGTGGCGAGCAACGGCCAGATCGCTCTGCGAAGCGCCCGCGGGCGGCTGCTGAGCTACCTTGCGCCGCCGCTTCAGGTCGCGAGCACTATCCCGATCACCTTCGACGGCGCCGCCTCGAGCGGAATCGTCAACGGTCGCTACCGCGGGCGTCTCGTGTTGGTGCCGGCGGGCTCTCGCCTGCAGGTCATCAACCGCGTAGGTATCGAGAGCTATCTGCGCGGGGTCGTTCCGTCCGAGAGCCCGTCGAGCTGGCCCGCCGCGGAGCTCCAGGCGCAGGCGATCGCTGCGCGTAGCTACGCGATCGCAAGCCCGGCGCAGAACGGCTTCAACCTCTACGCCGACACGCGCTCGCAGCAGTACGGCGGTTACAACGCCGAGACACCTGCCACCGACGCGGCGGTCGCCGCGACCTCCGGCGAGGTCGTCACCTACGCCGCCGAGCCCGTCCCCGCCTATTACTTCGCGAGCTCGGGTGGGGAGACGGAGAGCGTCCAGAACGCCTTCATGGGCGCACCCGCCGAACCGTATTTGACGGCCGTGCTCGATCCCTACGACGCAACGCGCTACGGCCCGATCACGATGTCGATCCACGCTGCCGACCGCCGGCTGCCCGGACTCGTTGACGGCACCCTCGAGCGAATCGTCGTAACCAAGCGAGGCGTCTCCCCGCGCATCGTCTCGGCCGAGCTCGTCGGGACGGGCGGGACAACGACCGTCAACGGTGCGACGCTTTCGGCCGCGCTCGGGCTGCAGAGCACATGGGCCTGTTTCACCGTTACGCCGAGCGTGGCGTCGCTGACGAGCAGCTGGGCGCATGCGTGCACGCGCCCCGACATTCTGCAGCCCGCCACAATCGCTCCGGTCGGCCCGACAGGGGGCGGCACGCCCGGTCCCACCGGTCAGAGCGGGGCAACCGGCGCCAGCGGCACGCAGACGACCACCACCGGCTCTCAGAGCGGATCCTCGAGCCCTAACGGCGGAGTCGTTGCACCACCGGCCGGATGAGCGGCCAGCTTCTTCTGACCGACACGCCGTGGCTGCTCTACCGCTCGCACTTCGGGCTGCCCCGCTCGATCAAGGGAGCTGACGGACGCCCGGTCGGCGCGCTGCTTGGAACGGTCAACACGATCCTCACGCTCGTTCAGTGGTGCTCGCCGCGCGCGGTCGTCTGCTGCATGGGAGCCGAGGAAGCCGAGTACCGCACGGTGCTCTACCCGCCCTACCACGCTCATCGCGATCCGATGCCGGAGGAGCTGCGCGCCCAGTGGGAGCGCGCGCCGGATCTGCTCGAATCGCTCGGCTGGACCGTCGACTCCGACCCCAAGCTCGAGGCCGACGATCTGATGTGGTCCTACTCGCGCGTTGAGACGAAAGCCGGCGGCGACACGCTGATCTGTTCCGGCGACCGTGACCTCTACCAAGCCGTCAACGAGCGCACGCAGATCGCCGAGCTCCGCAAGGAGGCAGCGCCCGGCACGATCGACGCCGCGGGCGTGCGCGAGCGAAGTGGCGTCGATCCGGACCGGATACCCGACCTGATCGCCCTGCGCGGAGATCCCTCGGATGGCCTGCCGGGCGCACGCGGCATCGGCGCCAAGACGGCCGCAACGCTCCTCGCCGAGCACGGCTCACTCGAGGGCGTCCTCGCCGCGGCATCCACGCTTCGCCCGCGCATCGCCGCGGCGCTTGACGAGCAGGCCGAGGAGCTTCGCCGCTTCCGCGAAATCGCCGTGCTCCAGGACATCGCCGTCAAGCGTCCGCCCGACCGCGGCACCGACTACGCCGGCGGGGCGCAGGCCGCGAGCGCGCTCGGGATGGGCAACCTCGCGGGCCGCCTCGAGCAGCTCGCCGTCTGATAGACAGAACGGCATGTCCAAAGTCACCGCCTATGCCGAGAAGGTCCTCGATTCACCCGCCGAGACGGTCTACAACTGCATCGCCGACATGCGCAACCACCACCCGAACTTCCTGCCGCCGGCGTTCAGCGACTTTGAAGTCGAGAGCGGCGGCTTCGGCGCCGGCACGGTCACGACGTTCAACTTCACCGCGGGCGGGCGCACGCGCGACTACCGGATGGCCGTCTCAGAGCCCCAGCCCGGGCGGATCCTCAGCGAGGAGGACACGAACTCGAGCCTCGTGACGACCTTCACCGTCACGGCCAACGGTCCCGACCGCTGCACCGTGCGCATCAACACCAAGTGGGAAGGCGCCGGCGGCATCGGAGGCTTCTTCGAGAAGCGGTTCGCGCCGAAGGCTCTGAAGCGGCTCTACGACGACGAGCTGACCCGCCTCGGCGAGTACGCCAAGCAGCAGCCCGCCTCGCCCGCGTCCTAGAGAACCTTCGAGAGGAACGCCTGCGTGCGCGGCTCGCGCGGCCGCGCCAGCACCTCGCGCGGATCGCCGGCCTCGACGATGACGCCCTCGTCCATGAAGACGAGCGAGTCGCCGACCTCGCGCGCGAACCCCATCTCGTGCGTGACGACGATCATCGTCATCCCGTCGCGCGCCAGGTCGCGCATGACGTCGAGAACGTCGCCGACGAGCTCGGGATCGAGCGCCGACGTGGGCTCATCGAAAAGCATCAGCTTCGGCTTCATCGCCAGAGCCCGTGCGATCGCGACGCGTTGCTGCTGGCCGCCCGAAAGCTGCGACGGGTAGCTCTCGAGCTTGTCAGCGAGTCCGACGCGCTCGAGCAGCGCTGTGGCCTCGCCCAGCGCCGTGCCCTTTGCCACCCCGCGCACAAGCCGCGGCGCCTCGATCACGTTCTCAAGAGCGGTCTTGTGCGGGAACAGGTTGAAGCGCTGGAAGACCATCCCGATCTCCGCGCGGCGCTTTGATACGTCGCCGTCGCGCAGCTCGTGGAGCTTGTCGCCGCGCTGGACGTAGCCGACCAGGTCGCCGTCGACCCACAGCCGACCCCTGTTGATCTTTTCGAGGTGGTTGATCGTGCGAAGGAACGTCGACTTCCCGGAGCCCGACGGACCGATGATGCACATCACCTCGCCGCGGGCAACCTCGAGCGAGATGCCGCGCAGCACCTCGAGGCGACCGAAGCGCTTGTGAACACCCTCGGCCTTGACCATCGGCGCCGGGGCGCTCACGAGTGTGGCCTCGCGATGTCGAGTGGCCCCGTCGCCAGCGCGTCGTGGCGCACGGAGAAGATCCCTCGGCGGATCCGCTGCAGCGGCGTCGGGGGCAGCTCGCGCGAACTGCCCCGCGCGTAGTAGCGCTCGAGGTAGTACTGCCCGACGTACAGCACTGAGGTCAGCGCCAGGTACCAGATCGACGCCACGAACAGCAGCTGCATGATCTCGTAGTTGGCGGCGGCGATGTTTTGGGAGACCGACAACAGGTCGCTACCGGCTATCACGTAGGCCAGCGAGGTGGTCTTGAGCATCGAGATCGTCTCGTTGCCGGTCGGCGGCAGGATCACCCGCATCGCCTGCGGGAGGACAATGCGGCGCATCGTCTGAAGCCGCGTCATGCCGAGCGACAGCGCGGCCTCGCCCTGGCCCTCATCGACGGAGATGATTCCCGCGCGGACGATCTCCGACATGTAGGCGCCCTCGTTGAGTCCGAGGCCGAGGACGACGGTCATGAAGCCCGTTATGACCGAGTTCGGGCTGATGTGGATGAACTGCGGGCCGAACGGGACGCCGAAGTTCAGCGACGGGAACAGCGCCGCGATGTTGTACCAGAACAGCAGTTGGACGAGGACGGGCGTCCCACGAAAGAACCACACGTACAGCCAGCTCCCGCCGGACACGACCGGGTTCGGCGACAGCCGCATCACGGCGAGCAGGATTCCGAGGACGACACCGATCGCCTGCGCCGCGAGCGTCAGCTCGATCGTCGTCACGACGCCGGCGGTGATCCGCCCGTCGAAGAGGAAGTGGCCGATCTGGCCCCATTGAAAATGGGGGTTAGTCGCAACCGAGTGCCCGACGGACACGGCGAGGACCAGCACGATTACCACCGCCAGCCACCTCCCGGGGTGGCGGACGGGTACTGCCTTTATGTCGTCGGGGCGCCGGTCAGGCGAGTCGGCGCTCACCGGAGCGAGCCGCTGGCCGACTCAGGACGTCGCGCCGTTGATCACGGGGTTCTTGTAGGCGCCGGCCTGAATCCCCCACTTCGTGAGGATCTTCAGGTAGGTGCCGTTGGCCTCCAGGTCCTTGAGCGCCTTCAGGATCGCCTGATCGAGCGTGCCGTCCTGCTTGGGAACCGCGATCCCGTAGGGAGCGAATCCGTAGCTTGTGCCGACCAGCTTGAAGAGGCCGTGCGACTTCTCGACCTGGTATCCGGCGACCTGCGAGTCGGCCATGCTGACCTGCGCGCGCCCGCTCGACAGCGCGAGGTTGGCCTCGGTCTGGGTCGGGAACACGAGCGGGTTGTCGGCCTTCTTGCCGGCCTTGGTGCACTTGGCTTTCTGCGCCTCGGCGTCGTCCTTCTCGGTCGTACCGGCCTCGACAGACACCGTCAGTCCGCAGATGCTCGCGAGCGTCGTCACGTTCGGGCCACCTGAGGACTTCTCGAAGAAGGACTCCCCGGCGGTGAAGTAGTCGACGAAGTTGACCTGCTTCTCACGCGACTTCTCGTCGGTAAACGACGACATGCCGACATCGAACTTGCCCGACTGAAGCCCCGGAATGATGGTCAAGAACGTCGCGTTGACGACGTTGGCCTTGAGTCCGAGCAGCGGGAAGAGCGCCTTCGCGAGGTCCGCGTCCATGCCGACGACGGTGTGACCATCGGGGCCGATGAACTCGTCGGGCGCATACGTCGCGTCGGCCGCGATCACGAGCGTGCCCTTGGCCTTGATTTTCGCCGGCACGAGGGCGGCGGCCGCCTTGTCGACGCCGCTCGAGCTCGAAGCGAGCGCCGGGACAGCTGCGAAGACCGCGCCGGCCAGCGCGGCAGTGACAACTGCGCGAACGGCGTTGGAACGAACGAGCGACTTCACCACTGAACCCCTCCCAAGACGCAGATGACCAAAAGGCGCGGCTAGCCTACATCGCTCGCGCCCCCGGCGCGCCGTTTGCTACCTCTCGGCTACGACGCGGACCGTGCGAAGCAGGCGGTCGCTGGCGCCGCGCACGCTGCCTCCGAGCTCGAGCGTCCGCTGGATGTAAGCGAGCGTCTCCGCCGTCAGCCGCTCGCCGGGGAGAACGTTCGGGATTCCGGGCGGATAGGTCGCAAGCGACTCGGCCGCGATCCGCCCGACGGCGTCGGCGGCAGCCAGGACCTCCTGGGCACCCAGGAACGCTTCGCGCGGAGTCATCACCAGCTCGCCCCACGGCGGCGCCGGCGCGAAGCGGACCTTCGAGCCGTCCTGCGCGAGGCCGACCTCGGCAGCCACCGCGCCCAGCGCGGCGACGAAGCGCTCAGCGAGAGCTCGGGGCTCGCCACCCATCCCGAACACGCCGACGACGACGCTGTGCGCCGCCAGCTCGAGGTAGATGTCGGCGCCCTCGCGCAGCCGCCGCGCGAGGTCGTAGCCGTCGATCGCGAGGCCGCGCACGTCGACCGCCAACCGCAGCGGGTCGTAGCCGTGCACGCCGGCGCGGCCGATCAGGCGCTCATCGAGGACATCAAGCCCGGGGATCGCGCGGATCTCGGCGCGTGCTTCGTCGGCCGCCGCGATCGTCTCCTCGATCAACCGATGCCCGTCGACGACTGCGCGGCGGCGCGCCGCATCGAGTGACGCGCACAGCAGCGCGTTGGGGCTCGTCGACTCGGTCACCGTCACGGTGCGGTCGATGATGTCGGCGTCGAGGCGGTCGCTACCGAGATGGAGCATCGCCGACTGGGTCAGGCTGCCAACGATCTTGTGGGTGCTCGAGATGACGAGGTCCGCGCCAGCCGCCAGGGCGTGCTCGGGCAGCGACTCGTGGAATGCGAAGTGGGCGCCCCAGGCCTCATCGACGATCAGCGGGACGTCGTGGGCATGGGCGACCTCGACGAGCCCGCGCACGTCGGCGGCCAGGCCGAAGTAGGTCGGCGAGACGATCCAGGCGGCGACGGCGCCGGGTGTCTCAGACAGCGCGCGGTCGAGTGATGCGGGTGTGATGCAGTGCGCGATCCCGAGCTCGTCGTCCAGTTCTGGCGCGACGAAGGTCGGTCGCATCCCCGAGAGCACCATCGCGTCGATCGTGCTCGAGTGTCCGTTTCGCTGGAGCACGACGCGCTCGCCGTAGTGGGCGAGCGAGAGCCCCGCCGCGAGGTTCCCCTGCGAGGCGCCGTTGACGAGGAACCAGGCCCGCCGGGCGCCCCACGCTCCGGCCGCAAGGCGCTGCGCGTGCTCGAACGGCGTCGGCGTCGGGCCGATGTCGACCCCCCAGGTAAGTGCGGGGATGTCGTGGCGCAGCGCGGCAAGGCCGAGCGTGTCGAGCAGATCGCCGTCAGCCGCCGCCCCGCCCTTGTGGCCGGGGATGTACAGCCGCGCCGGATCGCGCGCCGCGTGGGCGCGGATCGCCTCGAGATAGGGGGCGTCTTGCTGGGTCGGCTCGGAAGGGCCCATGCTCACAGTCCTACCACCTCACGGCGTGAAGCGGACCGTGATGACGTCCCCGTCGCGCATCACGTAGTCGCGGCCCTCGAGGCGCAGGACCCCCCGCTCGCGGGCCCCCGCCCAGCCGCCCGAGGCCTCAAGCTCATCCCAGGCGATGACCTCCGCGCGCACGAACCCGCGCTGGATGTCGGAGTGGATCTCACCCGCCGCATGCCACGCGGTCCGCCCCCGAGCGAGGTGCCAGGACTGCGCCGGCTTGGCCTCGCCGACCGTGAAGAAGGCGATCAGCGAGAGCAGCTCGAAGGCGCCGCGCACGACTCGCGCGAGACCCGCCTCGCCGACGCCCAGGTCCTCGCGCATCGCGACCGCCTCGGCGTCGTCGAGCTCCGAGAGCTCGGCCTCGATGCGCGCCGACACAGCGACTGCGC
>DATGHN010000251.1:0-11802 GCA_035308005.1 Solirubrobacteraceae bacterium | reverse complement strand
CGGCGAGGTCCATGAAATCGAGGTGGGCGCGATACTCGCCGTAGCCGTGCTTGGCCGCCTCGGTGACCAGCAACCGGCAAGCGTCGTAGGCCTGTCGGGTCTGCGCCTCGTTCTTGGTGTCGAACATCACCATCGTGACGTGGACCATCGCGCGAGGGTTGATGATCAGGATCGCCGCCTGATAGTCGAGGTTCGCCTTGGTCTCGACGAGCCCGCGCAGAAGGTCGCGCAGCGCGAGCGCGTCCGCGCCCGTCAGCGGCGCGACCGGCGAGAAGCCGATGTGGCCGCCCTCCTCGCCGCCATACCAGGCGACCATGCGATTGATCTCGAGGTTGGGAACGCCGGCCTGGACGAGCTCGGCCGGCTGGGTCAGCTCCGCGACGCGCTCCGGGTCCTGCTTGGTCCCGCGGACCTCGACGCCCGGAATCCGCTCGAACGCCGCCTTCAGCTTCGCGAAGCGGTGGTCGACGACCGGCTCGTCGCCGTAAAGCGCGAGTCGCATGATCCAGCGGCCGAGCTCGAGCTCGGCCGCGATCTCGTCGATGCGCGAATCGGGGATCGGACCGTCGCCGTCGTACCAGTCTGAGCGGGCGCTGACCATCGCCGCCATGTCGAGGGTGTTGATGATCTGGGGCACGCCCTCGATCGTGCGATCGAGCATCAGCGCGCGGAAGGTGTCCACGAGCGGGCCGAGATCATCATCGCGCCAGGCGCGGATCCAGATCGGCATGTAGCACGCCGGCTGCGGCATCAGCCACAGGCCCATCTTCGTGACGATGCCGTAGTTGGACTGGATGAACAGCGGATCGAGCACCGGCCCGAGACCACGCTTGTAGATGTGCCAGGAGCGGTTGCCTGGCATCGCGCCCATTCCGGTCCGCATGACCTCGCCACTGGCCAGCACGACCTCGAACCCGCACGGCGCGGTGAAGTCGGTTCCGTAGGGCAGGTAGGTGACGCCGTTGTCGAGCGAGTTGCCGATCACGCTGCCCCAGCCAAGATCGGCGCACGACAGCCATAGCCTGCTCCCGCGCGCACGCAGTTCCTCGTAGAGGTCAAACCAGCGCACCCCGGGCTCGACCTCCGCGTAGCCGAGGTCCTCGTTGATCTCAAGGACACGGTTCATCTCGCGCAGCGACACGATCACCGACCCCTTGACCCGGGGCGCGGCGCCGCCGTAGCCGTTGTTGCGGCCCTGGCCGACCGTCCACAGCGGCAGCCGGTGGCGGTTGGCGATCGCGACGACGGCCTGAATCTCCTCTACGGAGTGCGGTGTCACGACGGCTGAGGCGCGGTAGTCATCCCACGCCGGGGGCTGGAACGGGTCGCGATAGGCGGCGAGTGTGTCCTCGTCGAGGAGAACGTTGCCGGCACCGAGCGCCTGCGCCAGGTCGCGCAGCGCCGGCTCGAGTGTTTCGCCGGGCGGGATCCGGGTCGTTGCCATGGCGCCATCTTAGGGGCGTGCCGCGCGCCCTTCCTACTCCGTTGGCGCTCGGCCCGGCACTGGAGCGGACACCCGGCGCGCGCCGGCGGCGGGGAATGTCTAAGTTGCCCGGCGATGAGCGGCGCGGACCTTGTCGAGGCGGCTATCGCGATGCGGCCGCGGCTCCTCGAGGAGCAGGCTGACACCGAGGCCCGCGCCTACTACTCCGAGGAGACCCACCGCGCCTTCGCGGAGGCGGGCTTCTACCGGATGCTCGTGCCGTCTCGCTACGGCGGCCTCGAGGTCGACCTGCCGACCTACTACCGCGTCGTCGTCGAGATCTCGCGCGCTTGTCCGTCGACGGGGTGGATGCTCGCGCTCGGCTCCGCCCATGCGCTCCAAGCCGCCTCCTATTGGGGGGAACAGGCGCAAGACGAGCTGTTTGGCGTCGAGCAGTTCATCGCCTGCGCGAGCTTCGGTTTCGAGGACGCGCGCGCCACGGCGGTCGACGGCGGCTACCGCGTGTCCGGGACCTGGCACTTCTGCTCAGGCGTACCCTACGCAACGCATCACATGGGGCTCGCGCCGGTCGGCGAAGACGAGGAGCCGATCGTCGTCGTTATCCCTCGCAAGAGCTTTCGGATGCTCGAGAACTGGGGCGATCTGATCGGGCTCAAGGGCAGCGGATCGCACAGCGTGGTGGTCGATGAAGCCTTCGTTCCATCCCGCCACGCGATCACGCTGAGCGAGTGGCTGGCGATCGGCGTCACGAGCACGCCGGGCTATCGGCTGCACGGCAACCCCCTCTACGCGGGCTCCTTCATGGCCGTCGCGCTCGGAGAGCTCAACTCCGTTCAGGTCGGGAACGCGCGGGGGGCGATCGACGAGTACGAGCGGCTGATGCGCCGCCCGACGCGACGCGTTGCCGGTGCCCCCGGAGAGGAGCGGGCGCAGGACCCCAACTACCAGCGCTTGCTTGGCCTGGCGCTGTCCTACACCGACGCCGCCCATTCAATCCTGATTCGCTGTGGCGAGCTGTTTCATGACTACGCGCGCGAGGCGATGGAGGGCGGCAGGACGTTCGACGCGGAGCGCACGTTCCGCATCTACGGCCAGCTGATGACAGCGCACAAGCTGTGCTGGGAGGCGGGCGACATGGTCTTTCGCGCCGGCAGCAGCTCCGGAGCTCGCGACGGCGCGCGGCTGCAGCGCTACTGGCGCGACCTGTGCGCGTTTCGCACCAACGGCGTCCACCAGCACGACTTCCAGGCCTCGGCGATCGCGCAGGCGCACCTCGGCTTCCCCGTGGGCTTCTTCGACCAATGAAGAAGATCCTGGGCGATCCCGAGACGCTCGTCGATCAGTCGCTCGCCGGCTTCGCCCGCGCGCACGCCGTCCACGTTCGGGCTGACACAGCCAACCGGCTCTGCGTTCGCCGCGAAGCCCCGGTCGCCGGCAAGGTGGCACTCATCTCAGGCGGCGGGTCGGGGCACGAGCCGCTTCACGCCGGATTCGTGGGGGCCGGGATGCTCGACGCCGCCGTCCTCGGCGACGTATTCGCCTCCCCGACCACCGATCAGGTGATCGCGGCGATCAACGCCACAGACTCGGGCGCCGGCGTGCTGCTCATCATCAAGAACTACACCGGCGACGTGATCAACTTCCGCTCGGCGGCTGGCGAGGCAGGCGAGGAGGGCCACGAGGTGCAGTTCGTCGTCGTCGACGACGACGTCGCAACGCGTGGTGGAGCGGGAACTGGCGGTCGCGGAACCGCCGCGACGGTGTTTGTCGAGAAAATCGCCGGCGCCATCGCCGAGCGCGGCGCGCCGCTTGCCGAGGTGGCTGCGGTCGCCCGTGCCGTGGTCGAACGCTCGCGCAGCATCGGGATCGCCCTCGAGGCGTGCACGACGCCGATGGCGGGCCGCCCGACGTTCGAGCTCGGGCCCGACGAAATCGAGTTCGGCGTCGGTATTCACGGCGAGGCCGGCATCGAGCGGCGCCCTCACGGCGATGTCTCGGCGCTCGCCGAACAGATGCTGACGACGCTGCTCGAGGGCGAGCCGCTTGCTTCCGGACCGGTGATTGTGCTCGTCAATGGTTTCGGCGCCACGCCGGCGATCGAGCTCTACCTGCTCTTTGACGAGGTCGCGCGGCTGCTTGAGGCGCGCGGGTTCGAGATTGCGAGAAGCCTCGTCGGCGACTTCGTCACGAGCCTCGACATGGCCGGGGCCTCGATCACGCTGCTCGCGCTCGACGAGGAGCTGCTCGAGCTCTGGGACGCACCGGTCGCGACCGCGACGCTCAACTGGTGATGAGCGGCGCCGCGGCCATCGACGGCCGCTCGATCGCCGCCTGGCTCGCGCAGGCAAGCCGCTCGCTTCACGACCAGCGCGAGTCGCTCACCGAGCTCGACCGCGTCCGCGGCGACGCCGATCACGGCGCCAATGTCGACAAGGGCTTTGAGGCGGCGGCGGCAGCAGCCGCGAGTCAGGCGGCTGATCCGCCGAGCGAGGTCCTGCTCGCGGCCTCCGCGGCGCTCGGGGCGCGGATGGGGGGGACGAGCGGGCCGCTGTGGCGCGCGGCACTGCGGCGGATGGCGCGCTCGCTCGGCGATGCGCCAGCTGTCGAGTGGCCCGACTTTGCGGCGGCGCTCCTCGCCGGCGTGGAGGCGATGGCCGACCTGGGGGACGCGCGCGAGGGCGACAACACGATGATCGACGTGCTCCTGCCGGCCGGACGTGAGCTCGCCGGCTCGCTTGAAGCGGGCGGCGACCCAGCCGAGGCGGTCGAGCGCGCGACGGCGGCCGCGCGCGAGCACGCGCAGGAGAGCGCCGAGCGTCCGGCGCTGAAGGGCCGCGCCGCGTATCTGGGCGAGCGCGTGGTCGGAACGGTCGACCCCGGCTGCGCCTCGGCGGCGATCATCGTGAGCGCGTTGGCCGCCGCCGCGGCGGGCGTAACGGGCTGAGCGCGGCTGTTACTCGTCGGCCGTGTCGGCGAACGAGCCGTAGCGGCCGCGGAAGAACACCAATGGAGCGTTTGCGCCTTCGCGCGTTCCGAGCTCGTCGACGGCGCCGACGACGATCAGGTGGTCGCCGCCCTCGTGGATCGCGTCGATCGTGCACTCGATCCAGGCGACCGCGTCGTCGAGGGCGGGGCCGGACGGGCGCGGGTGCCACGCGACGCCCGCGAAGCGGTCGACTCCCTTGGCTGAGAAGCGCCGCGAGGCCTCCTCGTGATGGGCGCCGAAGATGTTCACGCAGAAGCGCGCGCTGTCTCTGATCGCCGGCCAAGTCGTTGAGCTCCTGGCCGGGCAGAAGAGGATCAGCGGCGGCTCGAGCGACACAGAGGTCACGGAGTTTGCCGACATCGCGACCGGGCCGTCCGCGGCGTTCGCGGTGATCACCGTGACGCCTGTCGGGAGGTGGCCGAGCACCTCGCGGTAGCGCGCGGCGTCGAACGGGAGTTGCCCGGCTTGAATGGCTATCTCGCGACCGTGAGAATCACGATGCCACCGCTGGCTGGGAACGCCGACCCAGCGGCCGGGCGCTGGGAGATGACGCGTGCGAGACCGGCGCCGCTGCCGCGCACATCGTGGGTCACGAGTCCGAGCAGCGGCGGGGGCCCGGCCGAGAGCATCAGGCGGGCGTCGCGAGGCGAGAGGCCGACGAGACTTGGCATCCGGCGAGGCTCAATCGTCGTCAGCGCGAGCGCACCGCCACGAATCGTCAGACCCTCGACGTGGCGTCCGCCGAGGGGGTGTGAGAGCGGAACCGTGATCGCTTGCCTGATTAGGACCGCCGGGCAGGCGACGTCTGGCGGCAGCGTGTTCACCTGCGCCGTCAGCGTCACGTCGACGCTCGTGTTGGTCTCGGTGACAGTGGGTGTGACCGCAGAGATCCCGCAGCCGACGACGTGTGCGTTGTCGTAGACGACGTCGAGGGAGCGCTGGCCGGCGCCGACGCCGGTGAGCGTGCCGGTGACCTGCTCGGTCATCGTCGCCGACGTCGCGCCTACGGCCACGGTGGCGGACAGCGCGAGAACGAGCGCGGCGCCGCTCGCCAGCAGGGTGATCAGCCTCCTTGCGGGCACCCACCCATCGTAGATCAGGGCGACGGACCCTGGGCGAGCTTGGCTGGAATCGTGGGATATTTGACCTTGGCGCCAAGCCGCTTTCGCGCGAAGATCTGCGCATGGCAAGCATCCGCCGGATACTGGTTTTGGCCGTCGAGGACGCTCAGGGCCTCGACGTGCTCGGCCCGGTCGAGGTTTTCGCCGAGGCGGCTCTCGAGGTCCCGGGCGCCTACCGCGTCGAGGTCATCGCGCCGGGCGACAACGACACGATCACGATGAGCAACGGCGTGCGTCTCGGCGTCGCGCCGCTGCCGATGCCGCCGCCGCGGCATGACACCCTCGTTGTCGCGGGCGGGAGTGGCGCCCGCGCGGCGGTCGCTGACGACGCCCTTCTCGACTGGATCCGCCAGGCGGCGGGGCGGGGGCGCCGCACGGCCTCGGTGTGCACGGGCGCCTACCTGCTGGCGGCCGCCGGTTTGCTCTACGGGCGCCGGGCGACGACGCACTGGGCGTTCTGCGACGACCTCGCAGAGCGCTACCCAAGCGTCCGCGTTGAGAACGACCCGGTCTTCGTCCACGACGATCGCGTCTGGACGTCGGCGGGCGTCACGGCCGGCATCGATCTCTCTCTGTCGCTCGTCGAGGCCGACCTCGGGCCGCGTGTCGCGCTCGCCGTTGCACGCCGGCTCGTGGTCTTCTTCAAGCGGCCCGGCGGACAGTCGCAGTTCAGCGGTGCGCTCGCGGCACAGCACGCCTCACGGCCCGAGTTGCGCGAGCTCCAAGCCTGGATCGCTGGAAACCTCGAGGCCGAGCTCAGCGTCCGCGCGCTCGCCGAGCGCGCCTTGATGAGCGAGCGGTCGTTCGCGCGCGCCTTTCACCGCGAGGTCGGCCAGACACCCGCTGCCTACGTCGAGGCCCTTCGGATCGAGCGCGCACGCGACCTCCTCGAAGACGGCGCGCCGTCACTGGAAGCGGTCGCGAAGGCGTCCGGCTTTGCGAGTCCCGAGGTGCTGCGCCGGGCCTTTCACCGTCGCCTCGGCGTTTCGCCCGCCGACTATCGCGAGCGCTTCAGGCTCAGCGTCTAGGCCGAAGCGCGCGGTGCATATGCACTGCCTGGGTACGATTTGAGCGTCCTGCGTCAGCGAGAGGAGACGACGAAATGGCAGCAACCGTGACGGAGGCGGTCCCCGACGTGCTACGCGGCGGGTCGCGACAGATGCTGATCGGCGCCGATTGGGTCGACGCGGCATCCGGCGAGACGTTCGACACGCTCAATCCCGCTACCGAGGAAGTGCTATCCAAGGTGCCCTTCGGTGGGGCCGAGGACGTCGATCGCGCGGTACGCGCCGCACGCGCCGCGTTCGCCGACGGTTCGCCGTGGCGCCAGATGTCGCCGAGCGAGCGCGGTCGGATCCTGCATCGAATCGGCGATTTGATCTACGAGCACGGCGAGGAGCTCGCGACGCTCGACTCGCTCGACAACGGCAAGCCGGTGGCGATGGCGCGGATCATCGACGTGCCGGCGTCGGCCGACATGTTCCACTACATGGCCGGCTGGCCGACGAAGATCGAAGGCAACACGATCCCGTGGTCCAACCAACCGCCTGATCGTCTGCTGGCATTCACCCTGCGCGAGCCGGTCGGCGTCGTCGCGCAGATCATTCCCTGGAACTTCCCGCTGATCATGGCCGCGACCAAGCTCGCCCCGGCGCTCGCGTGCGGCTGCACCGTCATCCTCAAGCCGGCCGAGCAGACGCCGCTTTCGGCCCTGCGGCTTGGCGAGTTGTGCCTCGAGGCGGGCATCCCCGAGGGCGTCGTGAACATCGTGACCGGCGACGGAACGGCGGGCGCGGCTCTCGCTGCGCACCCGGATGTCGACAAGGTTGCCTTCACGGGTTCGACCGAGGTCGGCCGACTGATCGTCAAGGCGGCTGCGGGCAACCTCAAGAAGGTCACGCTCGAGCTGGGAGGCAAGTCGCCGAACATCGTGTTCGCCGACGCCGACCTCGAGCGGGCCATTCCAGGCTCGGCGACGGCGATCTTCTTCAACGCCGGCGAGGTCTGTGCGGCGGGCTCGCGGCTCTATGTCGAGCAGCCGATCTTCGACGAGTTCGTCTCCGGGCTGGCTGCGGAGGCGAAGAAGATCAAGCTCGGTAGCGGCCTCGACGCCGACACGACGATGGGGCCGCTGGTCTCGAGCGAACAACTCGAGCGTGTCACTGGATACATCGAGTCAGGCATCAGCGATGGTGCGAACGTCGCCATCGGTGGCGGTCGCGTGGGCGAGAAGGGCTACTTCGTCGAGCCCACGATCCTGACCGCGACGAGCCCGTCGATGAAAGTCGAGAGCGAGGAGATCTTCGGCCCCGTGGTCGCGGCGATCCCGTTCAGCGATCCGGCGGAACTCGCGTCCAACGCCAACGGAACCACCTACGGGCTCGCTGCCGGCGTCTTTACCAACGACGTACGCAAGGCCTATACGACCGCGCGGCGGCTGCGGGCCGGAACGGTCTGGATCAACACCTGGCACATGCTGAACTCGGCCGTGCCGTTCGGCGGCTACAAGCAGTCGGGCTGGGGCCGCGAGATGGGACACGACGCGCTCGAGGGCTACCTCGAGACGAAGTCCGTCATCACAGACCTCAGCTGAGGATTCGTGACGCAGGAGGCCGCCGGCCCGCCGGCGGCCTCCGCTTCCTCCCTGAAGGCCGGCGACGAGTGGCTAGCGCGATCGCCTACGATCGGCATTGCGCCATGACGATGCGCCTGTCGAAGGAGCTGCTTCAGGAGCGCTATGAGATTCGCGGCGACGAGGAGGACTTCGTCGCGGCGAAGGATCTGTACGAGCGCGCGCTCGAAGCGACGCCGACCGCTGAGACGCTCCAGCAATACGGGTATCTCCTCTACTGCCACGGCCGGCGCGAACTACGCAGGGCGACGGAGCAGTACCGCCGGGCGCTTGAGCTCGATCCGCGCGCTGACAAGGCCCGCTACATGCTGATCGGGACGCTCGCCGATCTGCGCGATGGCGACGAGATGGTCGCGCTCTACGAGCGAGCCGTCACAGACGATCCTGCGGACGTCCGCAACCACCGCTTCCTCGTCAACTCCTACCTCGCCGCTCGCGACCACCAACGTGCCCTCGTCGCGGCGGCCGCGGGCCTCGAGCGGTGCCCAGGCGACCGGGTGCTGATCGAGCTTCGCGGCGACGCCCGTGCCGGCCAGCGCGACGTCGAGGGCGCGCTCGACCGACTGGCGCGCAGCGGCCGAGGATCCAGAGGTCGACTACGGGATCAGCCCGCTCTTCAGCAGCGCATACCTGCTCGAGAGCGAAGGCCGGCTCGGTGAGGCGTTCGCGGCCTGGCGGGCGATCGTGGCATGGACCGAGCGCCACGGCAGCGAGCTCGAGCTCGAGTTCACACGCGGCGAGCTTGAAAGGCTGCGCGAGCGCCTGGACCGATAGCCGTCCTCGCTCTCGCGCGCGAGCACTGGACGAGCGTGGTGCACGCGTGCAGCGGCGAGGGCGCCCGGCGCGGGCGCGCTCGCGAACCTGCACCCCCGCGGGCCGGTGTGCGCTAATTCATCCGAGGAATGAGTGGAAGACGCCCACTCGAGCGTGCGCTCGTAACCGTTGTTGTTGGGCGGATCAGCGGTCTCGGCCTTGCCCTGGACGCCGGTGATTGCCTTGATCGGCCCGCCGTCCGTGGAGGGGACGTCGCCCGCGAGCACTCGTCCGAGCGTGCGGTGGTCGCTCTCGATGCCCATGATGCGCGCCGCCGTGACACGGAGGTCCGCGGTGCTGAAGTCGCGCACCCCGACGAGGTAGGCGGCAATGAAGGCGTCCTCGAGCGTGATGAGGGTGTCGAGCGTCGTCTGCGCGGGCCAGGGAGTCAGGACGCGCGCGGCCACATCATGGAAGTCGGTGCGAAGGCGCTCGCGGGGGCCCAGCGGTGCCGGCGTTAGCTGACCGCTGCGTGGCCCATCGGAGGAGCGTCGCAAGCTCCGACTCGACCTCGCCGACGGTCACCCCCGCCTCGAGCGCCCGGTCGAGGAGGGCGTGAAGGTTGCGCACCCGGGCATCGCTGTGTGCCCGTGGTCGCCGCAAGTGCGGACGGTGCAGCGACGACATGACGCCGGTCATTTCGGGTTCTCTCCTTCCGCACCATCCCCCGCGGAGTTCGGGACGCCACGCCCGCTCACCAAATTCTCGCGCGAGCTACGGACGATGTGACCGCGACGCCGTCGGCACCGGCCGCGGACAAGCGCCGGATGGCCGGTGCGGCCGTAACGCGTGCTGCTCCCACGCCGCGCCGCAGCGCGCACCCCGCACTTCATCCACGCCCGGATCCAAATCGCCGGCGCCCGGCTGATCCGAACGGGTGGTGCACGATCCGATCCGGCCTTACGCGGTAACGGTACGCGCGCTGCGCTCGGCCCCGAGGCCCCACGAGACGATCCGCTCGGGGTGGATACGGATCATGGCCTCGGGCGCCTCGATCACCTCGGCCCGGCCGCGAACCTCAACCCCGCGGGGCCGCCACGGGTTCGTGCTCGCGAGATCGTCGACGACCAACGCTGCGCGGCCGCCACGAGCGACGTCGCGAAACTTCTTCGTCTGTGCGAGCTCGCGTCCGCCGACATCGATTGTGTCGTGCTCGTGGCTGTAGCTCCAGCCGACGGGAACGACGTGCGGCGTGCCGTCGGCGCCGACCGTCGCGATCCGTGCGAGACGGCGCTCGCCCGTCAGGTACGCGAGTTCTGATTCGGTGAACGCGCTCATCTGGCTCCTCTCAACATTACGCCCCGGTCCAACACCCCGCCTCGGCTCGCGGAACAAACCCACAGTCCCAACGAGCTCAAGAGGAGGATGCCTACGCGGTCTCCGAGGGATCTTCCTCTGCGGCCAGCCGCAGCGAGTGCGAGGCCACCTCGCGGACGTGTCTTTCCTGAATCGGCAGTGCGAACGACGTGAGGGCGGTGATCGAGCGTTCCTTCGCCCGCTTGTTGAGGGTGGCGAGAATTCGCCAGTGTGCGAGCTCGCCGGCCTCCGCCATGCTGAGGAACTCCAACCCGTCAAGCGCCTCAGCGTCCTCGAGGTAGGTCTTCATGAAATCGCCAACCTCGACCTTCGTCTCCCTGGCCTTCTTGTCGATCGACGATTTCATTCCGTTCCGCGTAGCCGCGACTTTTTGGCAACGGTCTTCAACCGCCTTAGCGTCCCTTCCCATGGCGGTCAGCAGGTCCGTCAGCGACTTGTCTCGCTCCCTCTTCGCCAGCGTGCCGACCTTCTTCGCCGCCTGCTGAGCCGCCTGAGCGAGCCCAAGCACCTCCGCGAGCTTCTCGTCGAGGACTGTCAGTTCAGCCATTCCTGCTCCAATCGTTGTCAGGTATCCACAAACCGCGGGCTGCGCGTTTGTGCGTAACCACGCGATCCGCGGGTTTTGTAGCCGCCCCCGGGTGGGAAGCGCCTAGAGGAAATCGTGGCCGGTGAAGACGTACACGAAGGGCACGAATGGCACGATCGAGACGACCGCCCACAGCAGCTTCTCCGCAAAGCCGAGGTCCTCCTGGAACCAGACGGTGCACCAGATCAGTACGACCGCGACCGGGTGGAGAATGCAGCAGATAACTTCGAGAACCTTCTTCATCGCCACCCTCGACCTACCCGACTTCGCGCATCCCTACTCGGGAGAGCAGCGAGTGAGCACCACCGGTGCCACCCTGCGGTGCAAGGAACCCGAGCTAGTCCGGGGTTTGCAGGAGCAATCCGCTAGCCGTCGACGATCGGCAACTTGTCGCGTAGAGCGATCGCATCAACGACGCGTGCTGCTGCGGTCCCGAGGACGATGCGCAACCGCTCGCCGTGGACGCTGTACGCCCACTCAAGCAGGTGTAGCCCGCTGCTGTCCATGAACTCGAGTTCGCGCAGATCGACGAGCAACGCCGCGTCGACGTCCTCTTGCTTCTCGCGCTCGAACTGCTTCCGCAGGAGCGGAGCCGTGGCGATGTCCAACTCGCCAGTCACGGACACGCGCACGACATCCCCGCTGCGAAGGCGGGTGATCGTGAACCCATCGCCGGGACCGGCCACGGCTGAGCCTCGACTCTCTGCACCGCCGCTGCCGCTACCCGACCGGACTCCCGGAAGGTAGCCGCCCCAGCGCTGCGGTTGGCAACGCCCCGGCTCGCCAAGCAGCGTCCCGAGCGTCAGCCCCGCACCTTAGCGCTATCCGGACACACAGAGGGCAGGCGTACTAGTCACATCGATGCGTGAGACCCATACGCGCCTGCGATGGAATGAGGAGCGG
>DATGHN010000250.1:0-10220 GCA_035308005.1 Solirubrobacteraceae bacterium | reverse complement strand
GAAGGTGATTGGGGCCGGTCTGCCGCGCACGGCGACCACCACGCAGCTGGCGGTCTTCGAGCAGCTCGGCTTTGCGCCCTGCTACCACATGCGCAACCTGATGGGCGACTTCGCCGCCGGCCTGCCGCCGTGGGAGCGCGTGGCCCAGGGCAACGCCGACTGGGACGAGATCTTCGACGGCTTCGAGTCCTGCTGCGACTTCCCGGCATCGCGCTACTACCGCGAGCTTGCCGAGCACTACCCCGACGCGAAGGTGCTGCTCAGCGTGCGCTCCGGCGAGGGCTGGGTGCGCAGCATGCGCGAGACGATCTGGCCGATGTACTTCGGCGACAGCCTCCTGCACCACGTCAACCAGGCGCGCGGGCAGGTTGACGAGCACTGGGGGCGCTTCCTGACGCTGATGATTCATCAGTGCTGGGAGCCCGGGAGCGGCGCGCTCGTCGGGGCGGAGGATGCCGACGACGCGGAGCTCGCCGCGATCATGGACCGCTGGAACCAGGGCGTGATCGACGCCATCGCCCCCGAGCGACTGCTGGTGTGGAACCCCGCCGACGGCTGGGAGCCGCTGTGTGCGTTCCTCGAGGTGGCGGCGCGCCTGGCAGACGTGGTACATGACGGAGTCCCCCCAGTACATCGGCCAGATCGTCTCGCGCATGCTGCGCACCCAGCCGTCGGCGGTGCGCACGCTCATCACGACCTTGGCGTCGGGGTAGTGGTCGAGGATCTCGCGGTAGTAGCGCGCCGAGGGGTAGTCGCAGGTCGATTGCGCGTCGCCGAAGATCGCCTCCCAATCGGGGTTGCCGTCGGCGACCGCCTCCCACAGCGTCAGGCCGCGGTCCATGTCGGCGAACACGTCGCGCATGTGGTAGCAGGGGGCGAAGCCAAGCTGCTCGAAGGCGACCAGCGTGGTCGTGGTGGCGGTACGCGGCAGCCCGGCGCCGATCACTTTCATTAAGACCTCGTTTGTACGGCGTTTGCAGAGTGTTGTCCGATCCTGCGTTCTAGCAGGTTCGGATGAAGAGACTCTGCGCTGCCGCTAGCCGCCGCTCGAAACGAGCACGGCGCTGTCGGGCGTGTGCAGGAAGCCCGGGCCGTTGCCGTTGGCATGCGTGTGGCCGTACTGCCAGATGATCTTCTTGGTCGAGGCATCGATCACAACCACGCGGTCGTTGCGCGTGTCGGAGACGAGCACGTTGCCGTCCGGGAGAACCTGCGCGAGCGTCGGGTAGTCGAGCACGCCCGGTCCGGTCTTTGGGTCGTAGCTCCAGCTCACCCTGCCCGAGCTGTCGAACTCCTCGACCGCTCCAGGATCTGAGTAGTTGGTGGCGATCAGCTTGCCGGGCGCGTACTCGTTGGCGTCATACGGGGCCGACAGCCCCTGCGGCTGCATCTCCGCGACGAGGGCGTCGTCCTTGCCGAGGATGTCGACCCACGCCGGCGAGAGCTCGGTGACGACCAGCCCGCCGTCGGCCATCGGGAACACCGCGTCGGGGAAGCCGAAGTTGTGCGGCGGGTTGTGGACGCAGGCCCTCGGCTTGCCGAGGTAGCTGACCCGATGGTGGGACGGCGGCTTGACGAAGACGATCCGGCAATTCGACTTGTCGGCGATCGCCAGGCGCCCGTCGGGCATGAACTGGGCGGTGGCCGGGTCGTGGAGCCGGTTGATGCCCGAGCCGGCGATATTCGGGTGCCCGTAGTGGAAGTCGATCTTGTGGCTGACGATGCCAAGCACGAGCACCTGCATCCGGCTGTGCTCGGTGACGGTAATCGAGCGGCCGCTGCCTGAGATGTAGGCGTCGCTCGGGGAGTCGATCGGGCTCGACCAGATCTGCTGCCCCTTCGGCGAGACGACGACCAATCGATGGTTGCTGCGGTCGGCGATCAGGATGTTTGAGGCTAGGGCGGTTGACGAACCCGAAGCTAGATAGCTCGGGCCGGTGCCGAGGGCGGCAATCGGCGAAGCGTGCGGGCTCGTCGAGCCCGGCGACTTGCCGCCGCCGCCGCCGCCCGTCGCGAGCACGATGATCACGACGATCACGGCTACGGCGACGAACAGCACGCCGAGGCGCTGGCGGCCCGCGCGCTTTCGCGCGGCCTTGTCCGCCGCGCGGCGCTGGCGGATCTCCTCAGGGCTGTGGACGGCCTCCTCGAGTGACTGGTAGTCGGTCTCCTCGATGTTCTGGTAGCGAAGCTCCGTGAACTCCTCGTCCTCGCCGTCGGCGCCGATCAGGTGAAGCTCGGTCGACGGGCCGAGGTCCTCGGCCCCCTCGTCGCCGTCTGACTCCTTCGCCTCCTGCTCGAACTCCTCGCCATCCTCATCGGCGGGATGCGAAGGCGTGACCGCTGTCTCCTCGGTGTGGGGCTCGAGCGGGTCGGCGATCTGCGGCTCCTCGAAGAGATGCTGCTCGCGATCGCCCTCGGGCGGCTCATCCTCGCCAGCGGGCTCGTCGAACAGCCCCTCGTCCTCCTCCTCCGAGCCATACCCCAGCCCTTCCTCGGGGAAGTGCGGTTCCTCGGGCGGCTCGCGCGGGTCGTCCCCCGTGCCTTCCGGCGGCTCAGCCATCAGCCACCCTCCCACTCGCGTTCGTGGCACATGGCACCAACAGTGTTACGGATCCTGCCCTATTGAGCGGAAAGAATCGTTGCAGTGGCGGCGAGTAAGCTCGGCGTGGGCCGACAAAAGGAGCTTGAGATGAACGACAGCGAGGTTCAGGGCCACATCGAGGAGCTCGTGGCCGAGGAGCACCGCCTCTTCGAGGCCGCGCAGCGCGAGGGCGGTCTCTCCGCGGATGAGCGCGAGCGCCTGGCGCAGATCCGCGTCTCACTCGACCGCTACTGGGATCTGCTGCGCCAGCGGCGGGCCGAGGAGGAGTTCGGCCTGGACCCCGAACAGACGCGGATGCGCTCGGCTTCGACGGTCGAGGGCTACCAGCAGTGACCTTCGCGGGGCTCGTAACGTAGGAGCCAGCCAGCAGGGACGTTAGGGCCGTGTTAGACGAACGTATGTTCTCATCCATTTGTGGGAACATATGTTCGTATGATGGTTGCCTGCGTCCTCATCCCCCGCTTCGAGCTCGTCGTCGCCGCCGGCGGTCACGAGGCGCTCGCCGGGAGGGCGGTCGCGATCGCTCCCCACCGCGGCGGCGGCCAGGGCGCGATCGGCGAGACCTCCGGTGCGGCTCAGGCCTACGGCGTGCGAAGCGGCATGTCGCTCGGCGAGGCGCTCGCCCGCTGCCCTGACCTGGAGCTGCTCCCCGCCGACCCGATGGCGGTCGCCGCCGCCTGGGAGCTCACGATTCGCACGCTCGAAGGGATCGGCGCCGGCGTCGAGTCGCAGGGCCCCGGCCTCGCCTGCTTCACCATCGACGGCCTGCGCCGTCTGCACGGCGGAAGCGACGAGCTCGTCCTCGCCGCCGCCCGGCGTGCCCTCGACCGGCCCGCACGACTGGCGGCCGCCCCCACGCGCTTTTGCGCCCTCGCGGCGGCGAGCACCTCGCGGCCGCGGCGGACGCCGATCGTCCGCGGCGACGCGCGCGCCCACCTGGCGCCGCTGCCGGTGTCGCTGCTTCGTTCGCGCGAGCGCACCGCCCCGCTCGTCGCGACGCTCGAGCGGCTCGGCATAGCCACCCTTGGCGAGCTCGCCGCGATGGCCCGCGGCTCGCTTTCTGACCGTTTCGGGCCGGCCGGCGTCGAGGCGCACGGACTGGCCTGCGGCGAGGACGATCCACCTCGGCCCCGGCGGGTCGAGGTGCCGTTGCGGGAGTCGCTCGAGCTGCCGGAGGCCGCGGGAGGCCCGGCGCTCGAGCGCGCTCTCGACGTCCTGATCGACCGCCTGCTCGCTCGCCCCGAGCGGCGCGGTCGCACGCTGCGGGCGGCGACGCTCGCCGCCCGCCTCATCGACGGCGGCAGCTGGAGCTGCGACGTCACCTTCCGCGAGGCCCTCGCCGGCCGCGAGCGGATGCGCCTCGTACTCGCCCCGCGCCTGCAGGGACTGCCCTCCCCCGCGCGTGTCCTGGCGCTCGCCGCCGAGCGCTTCGGACCGCCCGCCGGAGAGCAGCGAGAGCTGCTCGACCAGTCCGGCGAGCAGCGCCGCGCCAGGCTGCGCGAGGCGGTCGCGCAGATGCGAAGCGCGGCCGGCGCCGACGCCGCCCTGCGCGTGCACTGCCTCCAGCTCGACTCGCGCGTCCCCGAGCGGCGCGTGATGCTCACCCCGTTTGAGTCGTGAGCGGGCCACGCAGCCTGTCTCTGCCGCGCGGCGCGCGGGTGCGGGCCGGCCCCGGCGGGCGCCCGCTCGCCGTCGATGGGCAGCCGGTCGCCCACGTCCGCGAGTCCTGGCTGGTCGAGGATCGCTGGTGGACCAACCAGCCGCTTCGCCGCCGCTACTGGGAGCTGATCAGCGAGCGCGGCCGCGACCTCGTCGTCTTTCACGACCTCACCGACGGCCGCTGGTTTCGCCAGCGATGAGCTCCCCCGCCGATTTGCCGACGAGCGATGACCCCTCAATACACCGAGCTCCACTGCCACTCCGCCTACTCCTTCCTGGACGGGACCTCCCTCCCCGAGGAGCTCGCGGCGGCGGCGCTCGAGCTGGGCCACACCGCGCTCGCCCTGACCGACCACGACGGCGTCTACGGCTCGATGGAGTTCGCCCACTCCGCCCGCGCGCTCGGCCTGCGCCCGATCCACGGCGCCGAGCTGAGCCTCGCAGACGGCCGCCACCTGACGCTGCTGGTCGAGAGCGAACGCGGCTGGCGCAACCTCTGCCGGCTTCTGACGGACGCCCACGCCGGCACCCGCGAGCGACCGCGCGAGCCGACCCCGCCGTCGGTCTCACTCGACGATGTCCGCGCCCGCTCTGAGGGTCTCGTCTGCCTGACCGGCTGCGCCGAGCGCGGCGTGCACGATGAGCCGGGGGTCCGCGGGCTGCGCGAGGCGTTCGGCACGGAGCGCCTGCGCGTCGAGCTCCAGCGCCCGTTTCTCGCCGGCGACCGAGCCCGCAACGGCGCTCTCGCCGCACTCGCCGCTCGTCTGGAGCTGCGCTGCGTGGCGACCGGCGACGTCCACGCTCATACTCCGGCGCGGGTGCCGCTCCAGGACGCCTTCGTCGCCGCCCGCCACCACCTGACGCTCGAGTCAAGCGAGCCGCAGCGGCGGCCGAACGGCTCCCACGTCCTCGCCTCCCCCGCCGCGATGGCCGCTCGCTTCGAGGATCACCCCGACGCCGTCCGCGAGAGCGCAGCCCTCGCCGAGCGGCTCGACTTCGACCTGACCGGCGACCTCGGCTACCGCTACCCGGGCGTTGAGGATCAGAGCGCGCAGCGGCGCCTCGCCGAGCTCTGCGGCGAGCTGCTCCACGACCGCTACGGCGGCGTCGCGCTCGGCGAGGCCCGCTCGCGCCTTGAGTCCGAGCTCGCGGTGATCGAAACGCTGTCGCTGGCCGGCTTCTTCCTCCTCCACCACGAGATCCTCGAGCTCTCGCGCGAGGTGGCGCTGGAGGTGCGCGGCCGCGACTCGCCCCGCGCGCTGCTCCCCCCCGGCCGCGGCCGCGGCTCCTCGGTCTCCTCGATCGTCTGCTACCTGACCGGCCTCTCGCACATCGACCCGCTCGCCGGCGGCCTCTCGATGGGGCGTTTCCTGAACCCCGAGCTGACCTCGCTTCCGGACATCGACATCGACTTTCCGCGCGACATCCGCGAGGTCCTGATCCGCCGCGTCCACGAGCGCTACGGCCGCGACCGCGCCGCGCTCGTCGCAACCTTCCCGAGCTTTCGCACCCGCGGCGCGATCCGCGAGCTAGGCAAGGCGCTCGGCCTCCCGCCCGGCGAGATCGAGCGCGTCGCCCGCGGCGCCGACTCCTTCTCGCGCGCGATCGACCGCGAGGTCTCAAGCGCCCTCGGCCGCCGCGCCCAGGGCAGCCGCTGGGAGTGGCTCGAGCGGCTCGCGGCGGAGGCGATCGGCCTGCCGCGCCACATCTCTCAGCACCCCGGCGGGATGATCGTCTCGACGCAGCCGCTGATCGACTGCTGCCCGGTTCTCCCGGCGGCGATGGAGGGCCGCCAGCTCGTCCAGTGGGACAAGGACTCCTGTGCCGACGCCGGCTTTCTGAAGATCGACCTGCTGGGGCTCGGGATGCTCTCCGCCGTCGAGCGGACGGTCGAGCTGATCGCGATCAAGCGCGGCGAGCGAATCGACCTCTCCCGGATCTCCTTCGACGATCCCGAGACCTTCTCGGCGATCCAGCGCGCCGAGACGACCGGCGTCTTTCAGGTCGAGAGCCGCGCCCAGATGCAGTCGCTGCGACGGACGCGGCCCGAGAATCTCGCCGAGCTGGCGATCCAGGTCGCGATCATCCGACCCGGCCCGATTCAGGGCGGCGCCGTGAATCCCTACATCGAACGCCGCCAGCGCCTGCGCGAGGACCCCGCCTATGAGCCGCCGTGCCTGCACCCCTCGCTGGCCGGCGTACTGCGCGAGACGCTCGGCACGATCATCTTTCAGGACCAGGTGCTCGAGGTCGCGCAGGCCTTCGCCGGCTTCGGCCCCGGCGAGGCCGACGGGCTGCGCCGCGCGATGAGCCGCAAGCGCGCGAGCATCGCGATCGAGCGCTACCGCCGTCGCTTCATCGATGGCGCGGCAGCCCACGTCGGCGCCCCCGAGCAACTCGCTCAGAGGGTCTGGGAGATGGTCGCCGGCTTCGCCGGCTTCGGCTTCCCCAAGGCGCACAGCGCCGCCTTCGGCCTGCTCGCCTACCAGTCGACCTGGCTGCGCGTCCACTACGGCCCGGAGTTCCTCTGCGCCCTCTTGAACGAGCAGCCGATGGGCTTCTACCCATCCGACAGCCTCGCCCACGAGGCGCAGCGGCGCGGCATCGAGCTGCGCCGCGTCGACATCAACGCCTCACTCGCCGAATGCTCGGTCGAGGAGAACGGGGCGATCCGGATCGGCCTCGGCTACGTGCGCGGCGTCCACGCCGAGGAGGTCGCGGCGCTGGTCAGCGCACGCGAGGAGAGCGGCGGCTTCTCGAGCGTCGCCGAGCTCGCCGCCCGCGTGCCCGCCGCGCGGCCCTCACTCGAGCAGCTCGCCTGGTCGGGCGCCTGCGACTCGATCGCCGGCCAGCGCCGCCGCGCGCTGTGGGAGCTCGGCGTCTCGATCCCGAGCCGCCGCGTCAAGGGCGGCGCGCAGCTCGCGCTGGCACTCGACGCGGGGACCGCGCCGTCGCTGCGCGAGCTCGGCCGCTGGGAGACCCTGCTCGCCGACTACGCCACGACCTCGGTGACGCTCGAGGACCACGCGCTCGCGATCCTGCGCCCGCGCCTTGACGGCGTCGCGACCAGCGTCGAGCTCAGCGCGCTTCGCCACGGCGCGGCGGTCTCGGTCGCGGGCCTCGTCGTCGCCCGCCAGCGGCCAGAGACCGCAAGCGGCGTCGTCTTCATGCTGATCGAGGACGAGCTCGGCTGCGTCAACCTGATCGTCCCCCCGGCGATCTACGAGCGCCGCCGCCACATCGTCCGCGCCGAGCCGCTGATCCTCGCCCAGGGCCGCCTCGAGCGCCCGCCGGCGGGCGGCGGGACGATCAACGTGCTGGTCCGCGAGATCCGCACGCTCGATGAGGAGCTCGCCGGCACCGTCGCCGCGCCGCTCGGTCACCTGCCGAAGCACAGCGAGGAGCCGGCGGCCGGCTCGGGCTTTCGCGCCGTCGCACCGCCCGTGCAGAGCTTCGCCAGCGGTCGCCGCCGCTAGCCTGACGCGGCGCCGGCGCGACGCCGCTAACTTGGCGCGGCGCCGCCGGCCGGGCGCCGCGCGCGGTCGGAGACGACCAGCAGCAGCCCGAGCAGCACGAAGTTCATGACCACCGACGAGCCGCCGTAGGCGACGAACGGCAGCGTCACGCCGGTCAGCGGGATCACAGCCGTGACGCCGCCGACGATCACGAAGACCTGCAGCGCGACGATGAAGGCAAGCCCGGCGGCGAGCAGCTTCGAGAAGGAGTCGCGGGCGAGCGTCGCGATCTTGAAGCCGCGCCAGACGAACATCAGATAGGCGAGCAGCAGCCCGACGGCCCCGACGAGGCCGACCTCATCGGTGATGACGGCGAAGATCGAGTCGCTGTCGGCGACCGGGATCAGGCTCACCAGCGACTGTCCGAAACCGACGCCCAGCAGGCCGCCGTCGGCCTGCGCGAAAAGGCCGTTGGCGAGCTGGTATGAGCCCTGCTGCTGGTTGTAGAGCTTGGTGTCGAAGGGGTGCTCCCAGGCCAGCACCCGCGAGTGGATGTGCGAGACGTGCGTCGCCAGGAAGTAGGCGCCGATCGCGAACAGCACGAGCCCGACGATCGGAAACGAAGCGCGGCCGGTGGCGACATAGAGCAGCGCAAGGAAGGCGCCGTAGAACATCAGCGAGGTCCCGATCTCACGCGTCACGAGCAGCATCGCCATCGCCGAGCCCCAGACGAGCAGCAGCGGCCCGAACTGCTTCATCGGCGGAATCGTCACACCGAGCACGCGCCGCCCGGCCATGACCAGTACCTGGCGGTTGTCGCGCAGGTAGGAGGCCAAAAAGACGACGATCGCGATCTTGCCGAACTCCGAGGGCTGGAAGCTGATCGAGCCGACGTGAACCGCGAGGTAGGCGCCGTTGACCTGGCCGCCGATCCCCGGCAGGCGCGGCAGAAGCAGGCTGCCGACGCCGGCGATCGCGATCAGATAGCGGTAGTTCTCGAGCTGCAGGTAGCGCCCGTCGCGGTAGGCGACGATCGTCGCCGAGAACAGCACCAGTCCGACGACCAGCCAGGTCGCCTGGTTGCGCGCGAGCGTCGGGTTGATCCGGTAGATCTCGACGATCCCGGTGCTCGCGAGCGCCGCGGCGAGCGGGAACAGGTAGGGGTCGGCATAGGGGAGCGCGCGGCGGATCACGATGTGGCCGCCGAGGCAGAGCGCGAGAAACACGCCGCCGTAGGTGAGCGACACCGTCGAAAGCCGGTTGTCGGCCTGGATGAAGATCGCCGCGAAGCCGGCTGTTACGAGCAGCGCGGCCGGGATCAGGCCGAGCAGCTCTCGGTTTCGAGCGCTCAGCACGAGCCCAAGGGTAGTTCAGCGCGCGGCGTCGAGGGCCTCGTTGACGAGGGCGTCGGCCTGTGCGTTTTGAAGCCGCGGGACCGAGCGGATCGACCAGCGCTCGAAGCGCCCCAGCGCCTGCAGCGCCTCGGCGTGCAGCGGTCGCATGTCGGGGTGCTTGACCTTGTAGGCGCCCGTCAGCTGCTTGGCGACGAGCTCGGAGTCGTTTACGACCTCAACCTCGCTGGCGCCGAGCTCGAGCGCGCGCTCGAGGCCAAGCAGCAGCCCGCGATACTCGGCGACGTTGTTGGTCGCGACGCCCAGCAGGCGGCTCGCCGAGGCGAGAACCTCGCCGTCGGGAGTCGAGATCACGGCCGCCCCCGCGGCCGGGCCGGGGTTACCGCGCGCGCCGCCGTCGACGTGGACGACGACCTTCACGCTGTGGCTAGCTGGTCCCCTTCGCCCTGCAGCGTCGCGAACTCGCCGGTCACGCGCCGGCGGCGCCGATCGCGAAGCACGCGCTGCTGGCTGGCGGGCGCCGCGCTGCCGCGGTGGCGTCGCTCGCCCTGGCGGCGGTCGACGATGACCGTGACCTCGGGGCTGTCGGCGTAGTGCGCGCTCAGCGGTTCAAGCAGCTCCGCCTCAAGCTCACGTGGAATCACTGAGTAGATCATCGCCTCAGGTTACACGGCGAGGGCCAAAGTTCCATCAGGATCGGCCGAGGCGTTCGCCTCTGCAAGTTCGCCGCCAAGATCGGTCAGCTCGTAGCCCTGGGAGCGCTTGTGGACGATGTCGCCCTCCAAATCGGCGTCAAAGCGGTACCAGCACAGCTCCCAGGCGACGAGCACCTCGACGACGACGTCGTCGTGCAGCGACCCGACGTAGACGTAGGGCGCGCCGAGCGAGCGAATCACGCCGGCGAGCATCCGCGGGTGCTCGCTGGCGTTGAAGAGCGACACGGCGCGGGCCAGCTGGCCGCGCTCCTCGGCGGGCACGGCGTGCACATGGCGCTCGGGCGCCGTCGCGGCGCCCTCCGGCGCGATCGCGTGGTTGTCCTCCAGGCGCGCGCGCAGCCGGCCGACGAGGGAGCGCGCACGGACGGTGCGCCGCTGCACCGCGTCGGCGACGGTCGAGCCTTCGCGAACCCAGCCCTCACCGACGGCGCGC
>DATGHN010000249.1:0-6957 GCA_035308005.1 Solirubrobacteraceae bacterium | reverse complement strand
GACCTCGACGGAGATGATGCGCCCCGGGAAGCGGTTGCGCGCCGAGAAGCCGTCGCCGGTCTTCTGGCGGGTCGGGCGCTGGCGAAGCCGCTGCACCTCCTCGGCCGGGACGAGGCGCCGGTTGCGCTCGTCGCGTCGCATGCTGACGCGGCCGAGGCGATCCCAGCGCCGCAGCGTGTCGACGCTGACGCCGATCGCCTTTGCAGCCTCGCCGAGCGTCATGTCCTGCATGGCGCGCCGATTCTAGCCTCGCGGCTCGCGCCGCTCCCAGGCGTCTTCGAGGAGTTCGCGAAGCGCTTCGTCGTCGACCGCCTCAAGGCGCACCCGCACGGCGGCGAGGCGCTTGCCCCACCAGACCTCGGCGAACGTGCCGCCGTCGCGCTGAACGTAGGTCTGGATGCCCGGCTCGTCGACCATCACGTTGAGGTGACCGGGGTCGGGCACGGTCGCGAAGATCTTGCCCGCGACGCGGAACGAAGCCCGGCCGTGGTGGTCGCGCTCCTCGGCGCCGGGCAGCGCCAGCGCGAGCCGGCGGGCGGTCTCGAGCGTCGCCATCGGCCGAGCATACGGCTGCTAGGTTCGCCCGATGCAAAAGCTCAGCATCGCCACACCGCAGTTTGAGTACGAGGACGCGCCGTCCGGCTACAACTCAGGCGGCGTCAGGCTCGGCAAGGCACTCGGCGCAAACGAGACGGGGGCGACCGTCTATGAGCTGCCGCCCGGCGAAGCGCTGTGCCCCTACCACTACGAGCGCTCCGAGGAGGAGTGGCTGGTCGTGTTCGAGGGCACCCCGACGCTCCGCCACCCCGGCGGCAGCGAGCGTCTCGATCCCTGGGACGTCGTCTTCTTCCCGATCGGTCCCGAGGGAGCGCACAAGGTGAGCAACGAGACCGATCAGCCGGTGCGATTCCTGATGTTCTCGACGGTCAAGACTCCAGCGGTCTGCGTCTACCCCGACAGCGGGAAGATCGGCGTGTTCACCGGTGAGGACATCGACAGCGTGATCGTGCGGCGCAGCTCGAACGTCGACTACTGGGACGGCGAGACCGGCTGAGCTCAGCGGTGCTCGGTGGCGAGGCGCACGCCGAGGCCGATCAGCAGCACCGCGGTGAGGCGGTCGATCACGGCGCGCACCCGGCCGCGCGCCAGCAGCCGCGCCGCGCGCGCGGCGGCGAGCGCGTAGCTCTCGAGCAAGACGAGCGCGATCGCCGTGAAGAGACCGCCGAGCAGCAGGAACGACGCGGCCGAGGGGTGCGCGCCGGAGACGAACTGCGGCAGCAGGCTCGTGAAGATCACGGCCGCCTTCGGGTTGGCGATGTTGCAGACGAGCCCCTGGCGATAGGCGGTGCGTGCGCGCATCGCCGGGCGGGGCGTCGCGACAACGGCCGCGCTCCGATGGCCGCGGCGCGAAGCCAGCAGCGTCGTCACGCCGATCCAGATCAGATACGCGGCGCCGATCACCTTGATCAGCGTGAAGAGCGTCGCCGAGGCCTCGATCACGGCGGCCAGACCCGCCGCGCAGGCGAGCGTCCAGGCGAGCATTCCGCTGGCCGTGCCGAGCGCCGTGCTGACAGCCGCGCGGCGGCCGTGGACGAGGGCGTTTCGCATGATCAGCGCAGTGTCGAGCCCGGGCGCGATGATGAGCACCGCGGAAAGCGCCGCAAACGCCGCCGGATGGACGATCACCGGGCCAATCCTAGGCGCGCGGCAACTCGACCGCGATGCCGCGGCCGGCGTAGAAGCGCTCGAAGTCCGCGAGGTCGAGCCAGACGCCGGCGGAGCTCGCGGGCCGATCGCCCGCCGGGTCGTGGAGGCGAAGGCGCCCGTCGGCATGGTCGTGGACGAGGACGAGGTGACCGCCGCGCCGCGCCGGCTGCGGCGGGAGCGCGCGGATCTCGGCGCTGACAGAGGCGATCACGACCTCCTCGCCTGACACGGCCGCAGCGAGTTCCTCGAGCGACAGCGGTGCGGCGACGCGCGCGCGCAGGCCGAACTCGGCGTCGGCGAAGGCGACGAAGCCGGCGTAGATCAGTGGCCCGAAGCCGGCCGCCGGCTCGGCTTCGTAGGCGCCGTAGGAGATCGCGCTTCGGCCGAGCTCGGCGATCGGCGCGATCTGCTCCTCGCCGCGCGCCCCGAGGATCATCTGCAGGCAGGCCATCCCGCAGCCGCAGCGCGCCCAGCGGCGGTACTCCGCCGGCGTGTCGGCGCCGAACTCGCGCCAGCGCGGGTCATCCTCGTAGGCCAGGCGCCCCGATTGAAGCTCGGCGGCGAGCTCCGGGGAGGCGTACTGCGAGCGGTAGGGGATCTGCGCGCGGGTCGCCGTCACGTCGAGGCGGGACGCTACAACGCCCCGGCGATCTGGCAGAGTGCGCGCCTCGCAATGCGCACGATCACCCTCGAGGAGCATTGCCTGACGCCCGAGCTGCGCGAGGTGCTCGGCGAGCAGATTCACCCCTACTTCCCCGTCCACCGCTGGCCGCCGGCACTCGAGGCCAAGCTGTCAGACATCGGCGCGGGCCGGATCGCCGAGATGGACGCCGCGGGGATCGACATGCAGGTCCTCTCGACCGCCCAGCCCGGTCTCGAGCACACGCCCGCCGCTCGCGCGATCCCCGTCGCGCGCGCCTTCAACGACACGATCGCGGAGGCGATCGCCGCCCACCGCGACCGCTTTGCGGGGTTCGCGGCGCTACCAAGCGCCGACCCCGCCGCCTCGGCGTCCGAGCTCGAACGCGCCGTGACGGAGCTACACCTCGTCGGCGCGATGGTCAACGGACGCACGCAGGAGCGCTTCCTCGACGACACGTTCTTCTGGCCGATCTTCGAGAGCGCCGAGGCGCTCGGGGTGCCGATCTACCTGCACCCGATGCCGCCGCCGCAGGCGGTCTATGACCTCTACTACGCGGGCTTCGGCGACGACGTCGGCTTCATGCTCGGCGCCGGCGCCTGGGGCTGGCACGTCGAGGTGGGGCTTCACTCGCTGCGGCTGATGCTGGCCGGCGTCTTCGATCGCTTCCCGGACCTTCAGATCATCGTCGGCCACATGGGCGAGGTGCTGCCGTTCATGATCGAGCGCGCGACCGGCGCGCTCGGGCGCTCGATCGCGCTTGACCCGGTCAACACGACGATGAAGCTGACGCCGAGTGAGTACTTCGCGCGCAACTTCCACATCACCACGAGCGGCTTCTTCAGCGATCCGCCGCTTCACTGCGCGCTCGAAGTGCTCGGGGCCGACCGGATCATGTTCGCCGTCGACCACCCGTTCAGCAACAGCGCCGACGGCCGCCGCTGGCTCGATCAGGCCGCGATCTCAGACGCCGACCGCGAGAAGATCGCCCATCTCAACGCGGAGCGCCTGCTCGGGGTGTGAGCGCCGTCACGGGTGAACCGTGGCGGCCCAGTCGATCGAGCCGTTCGCGGCCGCGGGAATGAAGTCCATGCCGTCGGGGATGTGCAGGTAGCCGGGCGCCGTGCCGCCGCTGTCGAGGTGTCCGTACTCCCAGACGATGCGGTTGCCGCGGGGGTCGATGACGACGACCCGGTCGCGGTAGTCGTCGTTGACAGCGATGTCGCCGTTTGGCAGCTGCAGCGCGAGCGAGGGGTGGTCGAGCGCCGCCTCGCCGCTGCTCGGGCCGTACTCCCAAAGGACCTTGCCGCGGCGGTCGATGATCAGCACGTGGCCGGGGTTTGAGTAGTCGGCGAGCAGGACGCGGTCGCCGGGCAGCGGCTGGGGGTCGGAGGGGTAGGCGATCGGCGGCTGCACGGCGAAGCGCAGCGTTCCGTCGGCGTTGATCGCGTCGACCCAGTGGCCGGTGATCTCGCTGACCAGCACGCCGCCGTAGGGCGTCGGGGTGTCGCCGTTGACGGCGCCGAAGGTGGCCGGCGGGTTGTGCGCGCAGACGCCCGAGCGGCCGTACTGGCGGATGATCCGCCGGTTTTGGACGAACAGGATCCGGCAGTTGTAGGCGTCGGCGACGGTCCAGCTGCCGTCGGGGAAGGCGTAGGCGTCGTCTGGGTAGTTGAGCTCGGTCGAGCCGCCGCCGAGGACGCCCGGGACGCCGAACAGCCGCGTTATCGCGCGCGTCCTGACGTTGACCGAGACGACCAGCCCGTAGTCCTCCTCGTTGGCGATCAGCGACCGCCCGCCCGGCTCGACGAACGTGTCGTCGTTGAAATGGAGGATTCGCCCGGCGGCGACGTCCGCGGCGTTCGGGAACAGCCAGTGGATGCGCCCCTGCGGGTCGACTACGACGATCCGGTTGTTCCCGCGGTCGGCGATCAGCAGGTAGCCCGGCAGTCCGGGCTTGGCCTGGGCCGCTTCGTAGGGTGCGATCGAGGAGGGATGAGCCGCGAGCGCCTGGCTGTAGCCGAGCGCGTCAAGCGCCGCCAGCTCGCGTCGCGCGAGCACCTTCGTGCGCGGCGCGCGCACGACGACGTCGCGAACGAGCGGCGCGACCGTCAGCACGGCGCGCTGCGGAGCGCCGGCCGCCGATTCGCCGCCGGCGACGACGATCTGGCGCCCACTCACCTCGACGGCGGCATCGGAGAGCGCTCGCGGCAGCCTCCCGACGATGCTCGCCTGCATGCTCGATGGGTCGATCGCGACGATCGCGGCGCTCTGCGTGCCGCTGGCGCTGCGGCGTCCGCCGATCACATAGACGCGGTTGCCGATGTAGGCGGCGCTCGCGTGGGTCAGCGGCGCCGGCAGCACCCCGACCTGCGACACCGAGCCCGACGCCGGGTCATAGAGCCAGATCCCCTCGCTGACGGTCCCGTCGGCCTCGGTCCCGCCGGCGATCACAAGCCGCCGGCCGACGGCGGCGACGGCGGCGTAGCGCAGCGCGTACGGCAGTCGCGCGACCGTATGCGCGCGCGTGCCCGGGCGCCAGGACACGATCGTGTCAAGCGCCGCCGAGCCGGTGTAGCCGCCGACCACGTAGGCGGTCGACCCGATCGCCGCGACGGCCACGTCCGACTGCGGGCGCGGAAGGTCGCCGGCGTGGGTGACAGCGCCGCTGGCGGGGTCGTAGCGGAGGATGTGGTTGTAGGAGGCAACGTCGCCCCCGCCGAAGACGTAGATCGCACCGGCGAGCGCGAGCGCCTGCGCGTCGTGCTGGATCTCCGGCAGGTGACCGGCAACGACGCTGGATGAGCCGTGCAGCCTCACGATCGCGTCGGTCGAGCGGCCCGCGGCGTCGATCCCGCCGAGTAGATAGACCGAGCCGCGCGCACTCGCCACGGCGCTGTCCTGGACCGCGGCGCCGAGCCCTCCCGCGGAGACGGTGTGCGCTGAGACGAGGACGTCGACGGCCGTCGGGTAGGGAGGCTTGGAGCGCCCTCCGCCGGCAGCCTCCGCGACGACGAGGGCGATCACCGCGATCAGCCCAAGCAGCGCCGCGAGACGAACGTGCCCGCGGCGACGGCGCGCGCGGCGATCCCGCTCGCGTTCGCGCCGCTGTTGCAGCCGCGCGTCGCGCGCCGGCGAGTCGGTCACCGCGCGATGCTATACCGCCTAGGCGGGGCCGCCAACGCATTAAGCGCGCTCTCAGGTTCGGTTTAGGTGGAGTTGGCCGCCGCGCGGGAAGCTTGCGTGCATCATGAATCCGGATCCGCCCTCGCCCGAGCCCGAAACGCGCCGCGCCGTGATCGCGCGCGACGCCGGCCTGCGCCGCATTTCGTCGACGACGCGCTGGATCGCGACGGCCGTGGTGGCGCTCTCCGGGGGTCTCGCGCTGATCGCCTCAAACGCCTTCCACGGACGCGCCGCTACGACCGCCACGCAGAGCAGCTCAACGACGACGCCCACGCAGCAGTCCACCTCGAACGGGCAGCAAACCTCCTCGGGCGCCATCCAGCAGCCCGCCCAGGCTCCCCAATCGACTGTCACGCAGCAGCAACCGGTCGTGGTGTCGGGCGGCTCCTGATGAGGCGCGCGCTCGCCCCGACCGCCGTGGAGACCTTCGCCGCACTCGGCACGACCGCCGTGGTCGCGACGGAGCCGGGCGAGCACCTCGCCGCGGCGGTCGAAGCGGTGCGGGCGGCCATCGATGAGATCGACCGCGCCTGCAGCCGCTTTCGCCCGGACTCCGAGATCTCGCGCCTGAACGCTGCGGCCGGCGGCCCGGCCCGACCGGTCAGCCGCACCTTCATCCGCGCCACGCGCTGCGCTCTGCGCGCCGCGGCGCTGACCGACGGCGACGTCGATCCGACGATCGGCTCCTCGCTGCGCGCCGCCGGCTACGACCGCGACTTCGCCGCGATCCGCGCCGGCGGGCCGGTCCGCTTCCGCCGTGCCGGCGGCTGGCGCTGCGTTGAGCTCGACGCCGCAGGAGCTACCGTGCGCCTGCCGGCGGGCGTGGAGCTCGACTACGGCGCGACCGCGAAGGCGCTCGCGGCCGACATGGCCGCGGCCGCGGCTTCGGGCGCGACAGGCGGCGGTGTCCTGGTCAGCCTCGGCGGCGACATCGCCACCGCGGGCGCCGCGCCGACCGGAGGCTGGATCGTTCGCGTCGCCGAGGACAGCCGGCGCGACGCGGCCCAGGCCGGGCAGACGATCTCGATCGCGGATGGAGGCCTTGCCACCTCGAGCACCACCCGCCGCCGCTGGGTTCGCGGCTCCGAAGACCTCCACCACATCCTCGACCCCGCGACGGGCAGGCCGGCCGCCGAGCGCTGGCGGACCGTCAGCGTCGCCGCGGCGACCTGCGTCGACGCCAACATCGCCAGCACCGCCGCGATCGTTCGCGGCGAGTGGGCGGCGGCGTGGCTCGAGGAGCTGGCCCTGCCCGCACGCCTGGTGGCCGCCGACGGCTCCGTCACGCTGACGGGCGGCTGGCCGCTCGACATCGGCTGACGATGCTTCTCGCCGTCGCCGGACCCAGTGCGCTGTGGTACCTGACGCGCTCGACAGGCGCCGTCGCCCTCGTGCTGCTGAGCGCTAGCGTGGTGCTCGGAATC
>DATGHN010000248.1:0-10905 GCA_035308005.1 Solirubrobacteraceae bacterium | reverse complement strand
TCGAGCGCGTCCGCGAGCGGCTCGCGCGGGCGAAGTGCCCGCTGATGATCGTCGGCGGTGGCGCATGGAGCGCCGCGGCGGCGCGCGACGCACGCGCCTTCGCCGAGGCCTCGAGCATTCCGCTGCTCTGCTCGTTTCGCTGCCAGGACTACGTCGACAGCCGGTCGCCCTGCTACGCCGGCCATCTCACGACGCAGATCGATCCGGCGCTCACGGCTCGCCTGCGTGACGCCGACGTCCTGCTCGTGGTCGGAGACCGTCTCGGAGACATCACGAGCGGCGGCTACCAGCGGATCGAAGCGCCGACGCCGCGCCAAACGCTGATCCACGTTTATCCGGACGGCGCCGAGATTGGGCGCGTATTCGCTGCGGAGATCGGCGTCGTCGCCGACTCGGCGTCGTTTCTGGCCGCGCTCGAGCCGGTCGACGGAACCCGTTGGGCGCAGGACTACGAGGCGGCGCGAGCCGAGCACCTGCTGTGGTCTGAACCCCAAGCGGGGCCTTGGCGGCTCGACCTCGCGGCCGCGGTTGCGGCTGCCGCCGATCGCCTCGGCGGCGAGGCGATCCTGGTCGATGACGCCGGCAACTTCAGCGCCTGGGTCAGCCGCTTCATGCCGTTTCACTTCTACCGCTGTCAGCTGATGCCCGAGAGCGGCGCGATGGGCTACGCCGTTCCAGCCGCTGTGGCCGCGAAGCTGATCCATCCTGAGCGAGTGGTCGTCTGCTTCGTCGGCGACGGCGGCTTCCAGATGAGTGCGCTCGAGCTCGCGACGGCCGCCCAGGAGGGGGCGGCGATCGTCGTCATCGTCGTCAACAACGGCATGTACGGGACGATCCGAATGTTCCAGGAGCGCCACTACCCGGGGCGCGTCGTCGCGACCGAGCTTCGCAACCCCGATTTCGCGGCGCTCGCGCAAGCCTGCGGCGCCCACGGCGAGGCGGTCGAGTGCACCGACGACTTCCTGCCGGCGCTCGAGCGCGCGCTCGCTCACGACGGACCGAGCGTGATCGAGCTGCGCGTCGACGGCGAGGCGATCACGCCGACCGAGACGATCAGCGCCATCCGGGCCGCCGCCTCGGCGGGCTGAGCGCTCAGGCCGGTTCGAGGACGAGCAGCAGGTCGCCGCGTTCGACGCGCGTGCCGTTGGCGACGGCGATCCGCTCGACGCGCCCAGCGATCGGCGCGGTGATCGTCGATTCCATCTTCATCGCCTCGATCACAGCGACCGCCGCGCCCGCGCTGACCTCGTCGCCAACCTTTACGGAGACCACGACGGCGCCGATCACGGGCGCCGCGACGTGGCCGGCGTTGGCGGGGTCGGCGCGCTCGATCTCCTCGACCTCGACCTTGATCGAGCGGTCGCGAACGTCGAGTGGGCGAAGCTGTCCGTTGACGCGCGTCATCACCGTCCGCACGCCGTACTCGTCACCCTCACCGACGGCTTCGAGCTCAAAGATCACGCGCACTCCTGGGCCGAGGTCCACCTCGAGCGCCTCGCCTTCACGAAGGCCGTGGAAGAACGCGGCCGTCGGTAGCAGCGACAGATCGCCGAAGCGCTCGCGGGCCTCGCGGTGCTCGCGGGCCGGGCCTGGGAAGAGGATCTCGCTCAGCGCCTGCTGCCGCACCCGACCGGCCGTGCCTAGCGCCTCGAGCGCTTCCTCGCCCAGCGGCTCCTGCTCCTTGGGCGTCGGGCGGCCGCGCAGCGCGCGGTCGGTGAAGGGCTGCGGGAATCCGGCCGGCGGCTGCCCCAGCTCGCCGCGCAGGAAGTCGATCACCGAGTCCGGCAAATCGAAGCGCTCAGGTGTCCGCTCGAGCTCGTCGAGGTCGATCCCGGCGGAGACGGCGAAGATCGCGAGGTCGCCGACGACCTTGCTCGTCGGCGTCACCTTGATGATGTCGCCGAGCACGCGGTTCGCGCGCTCGTAGGCCTCCTCGACCTCCTCGAAGCGCTCGCCGACGCCGATCGCCGAGGCCTGCTGGCGAAGGTTGGACAGCTGACCGCCCGGGATCTCGTGGCGGTAGACGCGCCCGGTCGGCGCTGCGAGGCCCGCCTCGAACGGCGCATACAGCGCGCGCACGGCTTCCCAGAACGGCTCGAGCGCAAGCGCCGCATCGAGCTTCACCTCGGGCTCGCGCTCGGTGCCCGCAAGCGCGGCGAGAATGGCCGACAGCGACGGCTGGCTCGTCATACCCGCAAGCGGCGCCGACGCGCCGTCGAGCGCGTCGACCCCGGCTTCGACCGCCGCGAGGTAGGTCGCGAGCTGGCCGCCCGCGGTGTCGTGGGTATGGAGGTGAACCGGCGCATCGAAGCGCTCGCGGAGCGCGCTGACGAGCGTCTTGGCGGCGGGTGCGCGCAACAGGCCCGCCATGTCCTTGATCGTCAAGACATGTGCGCCCGCGCCGACGAGGCCGTCGGCGACTCGCAGGTAGTGATCGAGCGTGTAAACGGTCTGGCGCGGGTCCGAGAGGTCGCCGGTGTAGCAAAGGCAGCCCTCGATCAGGGCCGGCGTCTCGAGCGCAGCGTCGATCGCCGGGCGCATCCCGTCGAGATCGTTGAGCGCATCGAAGATGCGGATCACATCGATACCCGAAGCGACCGCCTCGGCGACGAAGGCGCGCACGACGCGCTCCTCAAAGCGTGAGTAGGCGAGCAGGTTGCTCCCGCGAAGGAGCATCTGCAAGCAGATGTTGGGCACCGCGTCGCGCAGCCGCTCGAGCCGCTCCCAGGGGTCCTCGTGAAGGAAGCGCAGCGCAACGTCGAACGTCGCGCCACCCCAGCACTCAAGCGAAAGCAGCCCGGGCATCAGCCGAGCGATCGCGGGGGCGGCGGTCAGCATGTCGAAGCTGCGCATCCGCGTCGCCAGCAGCGACTGGTGCGCGTCGCGTAGCGTCGTGTCGGTCAAGGCGACCGAGCTGGCTTCCCGCAGCGCCGTCGCGAACTTCGCCGGGCCGAGCTCCAGCAGCCGGCCGCGCGAGCCGGGCGGCGGAGGGCCGTCGAGGAGCGGAAGCTTGTCGCGGGGGTCGACGAGGTCCTCGGGCCGCTCACGCTCGCGATTGATCGTCACGTCGGTGAGGTGGGCCAGCAGGCGCGAGGTGCGGTCGGCGCCGGTGTCGGCGGCGATCAGCTCGGGGTGCTCGTCGACGAACGTCGTGTGCGCCTGGCCCTCGAGGAAGTCTGGGTGGCGCAGCAGCGCGCGCAGGAACCCCTGGTTGGTGCTCACGCCCCGCACGCGCAGCTCGGCGACCGCGCGACCGGCTCGCGACGCGGCGCTTCGCAGGTCCACTCCGCGTGCGGTGATCTTGACGAGCAGCGGGTCGAAGAACGGCGAGACCTCGGCGCCGACGTAGGCCGAGCCCTCGTCGAGGCGAATGCCCGCGCCGCCCGGCGAGCGATAGGCGGTGATCCGGCCGGCATCGGGGCGAAAGCCGTTGGCCGGATTCTCGGTCGTGACGCGGCACTGCAGCGCCGCGCCGCGCTGGCGGATCCCCTCCTGGTGGAGGCCGAGGTCGGCGAGCGTCGCACCGCCGGCGATCAGGATCTGCGAGCGCACGAGGTCGACGTCGGTCGTCTCCTCGGTGACCGTGTGCTCGACCTGTATTCGCGGGTTCATCTCGATGAAGGCGAAGCGCCCGTCGGCGCCGAGCAGGAACTCCACTGTGCCGGCGTTGACGTAGCCGATCTCGCGCGCGACGGCGACCGCTGCGGCGCAGATCTGCTCGCGCAGTGCCTCATCGAGGTTGGGCGCCGGCGTCACTTCGATGACCTTCTGATGGCGGCGCTGCAGCGAGCAGTCGCGCTCGAAGAGGTGAATGATCCCGCCGGCCGCGTCCGCGAGGATCTGGACCTCGATGTGACGGGCGCGGGGCATCGCCTGCTCGAGGTAGACGGTGCCATCGCCGAACGCCGCCTCCGCCTCCCGGGTAGCGCTGTCGAGCGCTCCGGGCAGCTCGTCCGCCGAGGCGACAAGGCGCATCCCGCGCCCGCCTCCGCCGTGAGCGGCCTTGACGAACAGCGGGAAGCCGAGCTGTTTGCCGGCGGCGAGCGCGGCAGCTTCGTCGGCCACGGCGCCAGAAGCCTCGAGCACGGGAACGTCCGCCGCGCGTGCGACCTCGCGGGCGCGTGTCTTGTCGCCGGCCAGGCCGAGCGCGGTCGCGGGCGGGCCGACGAAGATGATGCCCGCGGCGTCGCAGCTTCGCGCGAGCGCCGGGTTCTCCGACATGAACCCGTAGCCCGGGTAGATCGCCGCCGCGCCGACCCGTGTGGCCAGGCCGACGATCGCGTTGATGTCCAGGTAGGAGCTGACCGGGTGGCCGGGCTCGCCGATCTCGTAGGCCTCGTCCGCCTTCAGGCGGTGCACCGAGTCGCGATCCTCGGGGGCGTAGACGGCGATGCTGCGCACGCCGAGCTCGTTGGCGGCGCGAAAGGCGCGCACGGCGATCTCGCCGCGATTGGCGACGAGCAGCGAATCGATCATTCGCGGGCCAGCGCTCGCACGCCCGCCATGTTATGCGGCCCTCAGCCGCGCAGCGAGTGGGCGCGGTCGCCGGCCGGCGTGACCGCCGCGTCGGTCAGGGCGGGGACCCAGCGTCGCAGCATCTGCTGCAGCGTCTGATGTCGCATCGGCTTGCTGACGTAGTCGTCCATGCCCGCCGCGAGGCACTTCTCGGCGTCGCTTCGCGCGGCGCTTGTGGTCATTGCGATCACCGGCGTGTGCGATCCGGCGCCCTCGCGCTTGCGCAGCGCGCGGGTCGCCGTGTAGCCGTCGAGCTCGGGCATGTGGCAGTCCATCAGGACAGCATCGAAGTGCTCGCGCTCGAGCGCTGCAAGCGCCTCGTGCCCGTCGGCGACGACCGTCGTGCGGCAGCCGCAGCGCTCGACCGCGCGCGTGGCGACGATCCGGTTGACGGGGCTGTCCTCGGCGATCAGCACGTGCGGCGCGGAGGCTGCGGGTGAACACGCGGCCGCGACCGATGGTGTCTCGGCTCCGCTCGCGGTGCCCAGCTCGACCTCGAACCAGAAGGTGCTGCCTGCCCCCGGCTGGCTCTCGACGCCGATCTCACCGCCCATCTGCGTCACCAGCTCGCGAGCGATCGCCAGGCCCAGGCCGGTGCCGCCGTAGGTGCGCGTGCTCGAGTTGTCGGCCTGGGTGAACAGCTCGAAGATGCGATCGAGCGCCTCGGAATCGACGCCGATGCCGGTGTCGGCGACCTCGACGCGCAGGCGCACAGCGCCGTCTTCGTCCTCGGTTGCGGCGACGCCGATGTCGACCGAGCCCTGAGCCGTGAACTTGACGGCGTTGTCGGCGAGGTTGGCGACGATCTGGCTGAGGCGAGCGCCGTCGCCGTGGACACGAAGGGGAACGTCGTCGGCGATGCGGACCTCGATCGCGAGGCCCTTCGCGGCGGCGGTGTCGCGGGCGGCAGCGCACGCGCTCCCAATCGCAGCGAACAGCTCGAAGTCCTGCTTCTCGAGGGCGAGCTGACCCGACTCCATCCGGGCGATGTCGAGAACGTCGTTGACGATCGACATCATCTGCTCGCCGGAGCGCGCGATCTGCAGAGCGTAGGCGGACTGGCTTTCGTCGAGGTCGGTGTCGAGCAGCAACTCGTTCATGCCGAGCACTCCGTTCATCGGCGTGCGCAGTTCGTGGCTGATGTTGGCGAGGAACGCGGATTTCATGTTCGACGCCTCGACCGCCTCATCGCGCGCGACGGCTAGCGCTGCGTTCGCCGCGGCGTTCAGTGCGAGCTGACGTCGCAGGCCACGGCTCACCGAGAGGGTGATCACCAGCAGGGCTATGTAAAGAAGGGCGAGACCGACTCCGAGGCCGATGTAGAGGCGGTTGAGGCTGGCCGCAACGTCGCGCGCGATCGGCGCGTAGGGGAGGTAGAGCTCGAGGACGCCGACTTGTCGCTGCTTGGGTCCCTGCAGCAGAGGCTGGTAGACCTCGACAGCCGCCGGCCCCGCTCGCTCTCCGACGTCGTTGCTGTCGTCGTTGAGGTGTGTCAGGCGGGCGACTGTCTCGCCGTGCGCGGCCTCGATCGCCTCGTCCTCGGGGACCTGCCTGAAGCCGGAGCCGTCGTCCGAGAAGGCGACGAACCCCTGAAGGTTTCGCACGCGCAGACGGAGAACGTCGCCCTGCTGCACAGCGGAGCGCACGAGCCGGCCCAGGCGAACCTTCTCGTCGTGGCTGATAGGCGTGCGGATCGGACCGTTGTCGAGGAGCGGCTCGACCGCGGTCTGCGCGACCAGTCGTGCCTCGTCGGTCCCCTGCACGAGTCCGCGATGCTTGGCCTCGCTACTCAGCGTCAGCGCTAGCGCGACACCGAGAGCGACGACCGGAATCAGGATGATCAACGCGTGCTTGGCGAATAGGCGCGCGGTCACCCGCTCTGACGCCCTCTCGCGGCGTGAGCCGGCCGCCGGCTCTCGTCCCGCTGGCAGTCGCATTTGGAAGAGTTATCGGTTGCGCGGCGGGGCGCCTTGAGGCGTGCAGACCTTCAGGCGCCGTGGGCGCTTGCGGACTCCACCCGCAGCGCCTCGCCGGTCTCAAGGACCGCCTTCTCGAGCGACTCCACCAGCGCCGCGGCACCGTCGTGGTCCTCGCGCTTGGCGCAGACCTCGAGCTCCGCGGCGACTGCCGAGACGGCGAGCGCACCGACGGCGAGGCTCGCCCCCTTCAAGCGGTGCGCGGACAGGGCGACGCTCTGGATCTCGCCGCGCTGGAGGGCCGCCGCGAGGCGTGGCATCTGTGAGGCGACGTCGTCCAGATAGAGCTCAAGAAGTTCGCGCAGGCCGCCGCCGTGGAGCTCACGTAGCTCGGCGAGAGTCGCCTCGTCGAGCAGCTCGCTCGGCCGCTGCACCTCCTCTTCGCCCACCACCGGTTCAGACGCATCGATCCATCGCTCCAGCGCTTCCGCGAGCAGAGTGGGTCGAATCGGCTTGCTCACGTAGTCGTCCATTCCGGCCTCAATGCACAGCTCGCGATCCTGGGCCATCGAGTTGGCGGTCATGGCGATGATCGGGATGCGCTCGCCGCTGCCGGCTTCGCGGCGACGGATCTCCCGCGTCGCCTCATAGCCGTCGACGTCTGGCATCTGGCAGTCCATGAGAATCGCGGCGTAGCCGCCGCGCTCAAACGCGGCGAGCGCCGCGCGGCCGTCGGCGGCGAGGTCGGCGCGGTACCCGCAGCGGTCGAGCAGCCTGACCGCGAGCAGCTGATTGACCGGGCTGTCCTCGGCGACCAGCACGAGCGGCGCGGACTCCGTGAGCGCCCCGGTCGGGTCACGTTCGCCGGCGGCCGGGAGCGGGGCCGGAGTGTGCTCGGGCGGCGGCGAGGCACCTTCGGAGGTGGCCAGCGGCAGCTCGAACCAGAACGTGCTGCCCTTGCCGGGCGTGCTCTCGGCGCCGATCTGTCCGCCCATCATCTCGACCAGACGCGCGGAGATCGTCAGGCCAAGCCCCGTGCCACCGTATTTGCGGGCGGTCGAGTTGTCGGCTTGGTTGAAGGGCTGGAAGAGGCGGCCGAGCGCGTCCGCGTCGATTCCGATGCCGCTGTCTGTCACCTCGATGCGGACGAGCATTCCGTCCTCGCGGGGAGTGCCGCTGACGGCGACTACGACGCGCCCGCGTTCTGTGAACTTGACCGCGTTTGAGACGAGGTTGATGACGACCTGGCGGATCCGCGCGGCATCGCCGCGCAGCCAGACCGGGAGATCCGCGTCGATCGCCAGCTCGAGCTCGATGCCCTTCTCGCGGGCGAGAACGAGAAGCGTCGCGCAGCCCTCGGCGATCGCCTCGCGGAGCGCGAAGTCGGTTGACTCGAGCTCGATTTTTCCGGCTTCCATCTTCGAGTAGTCGAGGATGTCGTTGATTACCAGCAGGAGTCCCTCGCCGGAGGCGCGCACGATCTCGGCGTACTCGCGCTGCTGGGAGTTCAGCTCGGTGTCGAGCAGCAGACCGGTCATCCCGATCACGCCGTTGAGCGGCGTGCGAAGCTCGTGGCTGACGGTTGCCACGAACAACGACTTGGCGTTGAGCGCCTCGACGGCGGCATCGCGTGCGACGGCGTTGTCGACAGCCGCCCGGCCGGCCTCGCGGAAGGCGAGGATCAGGCGCACGGCGACGGCGATGATGCAAAGCGCGGCGAGCAGCGTCGCGAGCAGGTTGACGTTGTGGAAGTGGTCGTCGACCAGCACTCCTAGGGCGAGCATGCTCAGCGCGACGGGCGTGGCGATCGTCGCCGCTCGCTGACTGACAGGTTCGAGTGAGCGCCGCGGCGTCCATCCCGCGCACGCGACGAGGACCAGTGCCAGCGGCCAGGTGATGTCGAGGACGCCGCCTGAGACGTAGCTGCCGTCAGCCACCTGCATCAGGTAGATCGAGTCGCCGGCGAGGAAGATGGCGAAGCCGATGCCGAGGATGAGCCACGACCAGTTCAGCGCCTGGCGTCGCCCGGCGATGCCGACAGCGATCAGGATCGAGAGCAGGACCAGATCGCCGGCCGGATAGGCGAGATTCGTGGCGACGACCGAGAAGCTGCCGTGGGTGCTCTTGAGGACGGCGTCGAAGACGATCGACGCAGACACCGAGGCGACGGCCAGCGCCCCGATCACACCGTCGAGCCACAGGCTCGCGGCAAGCTGAGGCAGCCGCGCGCGAACGAGGGCGATAACAGCGGCGAATGCCGGCAGGTAGGAGGACAGCCAGAGCGCAGCGGCCGGAGAGGGGAAGGGGGGCGAGGCCTGGTTGGCGAGGACGGCGTCGTAGTAGATCTCGCCGCCGCCCCACAGGGCGATCGCCAGACCCATCAGCGCCCAGGCGGCGCGCTCGGAGCGATGTGCCGCGACGCGCAGCGCGCACACAAGCGCCGCGCCCATGATCGTGGCGTCGTAGACGACCGTGCTCGGTGTGTTGTGCGCCCCTCCCGAGCTATTGGTTGCAAATAGCACGAGTTCGAACGCGATCGCCGAAAGCAGCAGAACGATCGCGCCGAATGCCGCGCCGCGGAATCGAAGTTGCGTGTTGGCCAACACGGGTACACATCGGCATCAAGCCCTGAAATCTGCAGGCCGACGGCATCGCGGCGGGCGCGGGGTTGCGCGCCGGCGGCGGGGCAGCCGCTAATCTCGCGCACGTGTCGGTGTTGCGCTCGAGCGCGCTGCGGCGGGGGCGAACGGCAGCGGTCGTGCTCGTCTGCCTGGTCTGCGGAGGCCTCGCGGCGGCCTCCACGGCGCGGGCCGGGCAGATCGTCTGGAGCACCGGGAGCGGCATCTGGGCGATGCGCGACGACGGCTCAGGTCCCCACCAGCTGGTCTCCGCGAAGCAATTGTCGGCGTCGCTGCCGCTGGGCACGCTCGCGTCGCCGGACGTCTTCCAGAACGGCGGCACGACGGTGCTGTTCCTCGGTCAGACGTCGGCTCTCGCCCCTGCCGGGCAGCCGCAGGTCTGCGGCGCGGACTGCTCGGCTACCTATGAGCTCGCCGGCGGGGCCCTGACCGAGCTCGGCCCCGCCGCCGCAACCTCGTCCGGCTCCGCCTACTACGAGAAGCAGCCGCGCCTCACCGCCGACGGAAAGGAGCTCTTCGGCTCGCTGCTCGAGACGGGGATCTCTGGTGCGACGATGGCGCCTCCGCAAACCGCGCTCGTCGAGCGGCCGCTGACCGCCGGCGCGCAACCCATCGAGTGGGGCGGGACCGGGAGCAAGACCGAACCCGGCGCGGGATTCGACGGGGCCCCCGATCCGGCCGATCCGTCGCAGGCGGCGTGGGTCGAGGCGCAGGGCTGCGTCGGCTTTCACGTTTCTAGCGGTGGCGCTTCGGTCCCGTCCTGTCAGTACGCGATTCTCTTCGGCCCAATCGGCGGCCCGTCATCGGTCGTCATCTACGACAACGAGCTGGTGAGCGCCAACGGCGACGGACCGACATCGCTCGCGCTCTCAAGCGACGGCCAGACGCTGCTGATGGTCGATCCCTTTGCGCCCAACACCGGCATCTACTCGATGCCCGTCGCGGGGGACCCGAGCACCAAGCCGGTCGGCGAGGTGATCGCGCAGCCGGCGGGCTGGACCTTCGGCCAGGCGCGCTTCGCCGGTGGCAAGATCGTCTTCGACGCACACGACGTCGTCGCCGGCAAGCCCGCCGGCGACATCTATGCGATCTCGGCCGGTTGCACCGCCGCGACCTGCACCTTCCCGACCAACGCCACGAATCTGACCAACGACCCGACCGCTGACAGCTCCGACCCGGCCTGGACTTCGGCCAACGCGCCGCTGCAGGCGCTCAAGGTCGTCGGGCTCCCGCGCGTGATGAGCGTCCGGGCGTCCTCGAACAGGCTCCACGCCGGCCATGCGCTGCGCCTGACCGTGTCCCTCTCAGCGCCGGGGACGATCATCGTGCGCTTCGTCCGCCGCGTTCCCGCGAGCCACCCGCCGCGCAGCCAAAGCGTCGGATCGCTTCGCGTCGCCGGCGTGGCGGGTGCCAACCACCTTGTGATCTCGCGAGTTTCCGGGCACGCGCTGACGGCCGGGAGCTACACGGCGTCGGTGGCGCTGGGCGGCTCGTCGGCGGCGCCGAAGATCGTCCACTTCAGCGTTCGCTAGAACAACCGCCGAGGTGCGGACGGCGCCGTGCAACCATCAGCACGATGTCTCGCCGCCTTCGTGGCTCGATTTTCGGCGCCGCGCTGCTCGTGCTGTGCTCAGCGACCGCAGCGCTTGCCGCGGCGCAGTGGCCATTCGGTGCCGGCACTGGCGGCTGTCGCGTGTTCCCGCCGAGCAGCCCCTGGCACGAGAACGTCTCGAAGCTGCCCGTCAGCCCGATGTCGGCCGCCTACATCGCCTCGATCGGCGCGACGCTCAACCTGCACCCGGACTTCGGCTCGAACCTGACCTACGGCATTCCCT
>DATGHN010000247.1:0-2590 GCA_035308005.1 Solirubrobacteraceae bacterium | reverse complement strand
CCTGGCGTTGTTGAAGCTCTTCGTCGCGTCGACGGCCTGGGTCAGCACCTGGCCGACCGAGTAGGCCTCCGCGACGTCGGCGTTGACGCCAGATGGGGTACCGCCGTACTTGGCGATGTACTCCTGGACCATCTTCTTGCTGTCGGCCTTCGGCGAGCCGCCGTACCAGCCGTTTGGCACGAAGATGCCGTTCTCGTTGCCGGTCCCGACGGCCTTCACGAACGCCGCGCCCTGGTCGGGGCCGGCCGTCGCGATGAAGAACTTCGGGCTGTAGTGCTGCTGGATGAACGCGTGGACGAACGCCGACACGGTCGGCACGTCGACTGACCCGAGCATCACGAGGTCCGGCTTGTCGCGTGCGATCTGGTTGGCGATCGAGGAGAAGTCGGTCACCTCGGCCGGGAAGACCGTGCTGTAGACGTTCTTGACGCCCGCCGCGCTGAGGATCTTCTCCGCCGGCGGCAGCTGGGGCTCGGTGAACGGGTCGTTGGATGTCGGGTATGCGGCGGTCTTCGGCCGCTCGCTGGCGGGCAGCGAAGCGACCCACTTCGCGAACGCGGTCAGGTTCAGCGCCACCGGGACGCTGACGTCGAAGACGTTGTGCAGTCCGTTTCCGAATGCCGCAGGGGCGCCGCCGGCGCCCTCGACGAAGGCGTAGTTGTAGCGCGCCGCGACCTTCGATGCCGGCACCGTCAGCAGCGTGCTGAACGGACCGAGCACGAACGCGTCGTGGTTTGAGCCGATCAGCTTGTTGTAGTTGGTGATCACCTGCGCCGGCTGGCTGGCGTCGGAGATGATGTCGAGGTTGATGTGCTTGCCAAGCAGACCGCCTGCGCGGTTCTGGTCGGCGGCCCACAGCTCATACCCCTTCTGAAACCCCACGCCGTCAGTCGAGAAGTCGCCCGACAGCGACAGCGACGCTCCGATCGTGATCGAACCGCCGGAAGCGGCCGATCCGCTGCTGGACCCGAAGAAAGCGACCGTCAACACGACGGCCAGCGAAACGGCCGCGGCCGTTGCAACTCTCCTACTCCTCAACACGTCCTCATCCTCCCCTGCTCAAACTTCGATGGTGGGCGCCCAAATGGGCTCTGCGTGTGAATGCAATCGTTTGCGGTGGGCACTATAAACTCCGCCCCGCAGGGCTGTCAACGTGAGCGCGGTCGGCCGCGTCGCGGTCACGCCGTGCCCCTCTGGCAGTGGCCTCCGCTCAGTCTCGAAGCTGCCACAGCATCCAGTGTGACAAACGCGGCGGACCCCGGCGACGGTTGGCGACCGCGTTGCGGACGCTCAGTCGAGGTTCTCGATGACCTCGTTCGCGCGCGACCACTCACCGGGCGGAACGGCGAGCCAGATCTCGCCGTGACCGTGGGCGTCGAGCGGATGGTCGGCGACGCAGGCCGCCTCGATTCCGAGGTGTCGAAGCTGGTCTCGCCAGGCCACGGCGGTGTCGCGGTCGCCGAACTCGGCGACCGTCTCCCAGTCCTCGAAGCGCGGGTCCGAGACCGCCACCGCGTCCTCGCGACTGCGCCTGAACACCGCTAGGCCGAGGTCTCGAGGGCGCCGCCGGCGGGAGCCCACCCGATCGCCGGACCGATGTGATTGGCGAAGGTCTCGAGCAGCCGCGCGTTGTACTCGACACCGAGCTGGTTGGGCACCGTCAGCAGCAGCGTGTCGGCGGCTGCGACAGCGGCGTCGCGTGCGAGCTCGGCGGCGATCGCGTCCGGCTCGCCGGTGTAGCTTCGCCCGAACCGAGCGAGTGTGCCCTCGAGGTAGCCGACCTGGTCGGCTCCGTCCTCGCGGGCGCCGAAGTACATCCTGTCGACGTCGGTGGTGATCGGGATGACGCTGCGGCTGACCGAGATGCGCGGCTCGCGCTCCCAGCCCGCGCTCGCCCAGGCCTCGCGGAAGATCGCGATCTGCTCGGCCTGGAGCTCGTCGAACGGCACGCCGGTGTCCTCGACGAGCAGCGTCGAACTCATCATGTTCATGCCCTGTTCGGCGACCCAGCCGGCGGTCGAGCGCGTCCCCGAGCCCCACCAGATCCGCTCCGAGAGGCCCGCGGACTGGGGTTGGATCGCGAGCATCGCCGCCGCGCCGCCCGCGCCAGTGTCGGCCCGCGCGACGCCGGCGCCGGCGATCGCGGCGCGAAAGAGCTGCGTCTTGGCGCGCGCGAGGTCGGCATCACTGTGGTCCTCGCCAGGGACGTAGCCGAACGTCTCAGAGCCGCGCAGCGCGGGCTCGGGCGAGCCGCGACTGAGCCCAAGCTGCAGACGCCCGCCGCTGATCACGTCGGCCGCCGCGGCCTCCTCGGCCATGTAGAGGGGGTTCTCGTAGCGCATGTCGATCACCGCTGTGCCGATCTCGATGCGCGATGTCCGGGCGCCGATCGCCGCCAGCAGCGGGAACGGCGAGGCGAGCTGGCGCGCGAAGTGGTGCACGCGCACGTAGGCGCCGTCGATCCCGATCTCCTCCGCCGCCTCGGCAAGCTCGATCGTCTGGACGTGGGCGTCACGCGCAGTCTGGGTCTGAGAGCCCGGCACCGGGCCCCAATGACCGAACGACAGAAAGCCGACGCGCTTCACCCGCC
>DATGHN010000246.1:0-2689 GCA_035308005.1 Solirubrobacteraceae bacterium | reverse complement strand
GTCCACTACTACGCGCACGTGGTCTTCGCGCTGTTCGCCCTGATTCTGATCATCCACGGGCTGATCAACGTCTTCTCATCGCACCTCGTGGCGCTCTTCAACAACGTTGCCGTGTGGTGGAACGTGCTCGGGGTCGTCGCGATCGTCGCGGTCCTGCTGATCATTCCGAGCCACCACGCATCCTTCCGCTACGTGTTCGGGCACACCCGCAACGACAGCGGCTTCAACCACAACATGTACTGGTTCTACATCCTGCCGCTGGGCTTCCTGTTGACCATGTACACGATCACCGGCTACGACGCCTCGGCCCACCTCTCGGAGGAGACTCACGCCGCCGCCGACGCCGCCCCGAAGGGCGTCTGGCGCTCGGTCTTCTACTCCGCCGTTTTCGGCTGGATCGTGCTGCTGGCGATCACCTTCGCGATCAACACCAAGTACACCTCGACGATCCAGAGCTCGGGCTTCCCGGCGATCACGATCTTCGAGAAGGCGATGAGCCTCGGCTGGGCCAAGGCGGTGGTCCTGATCTCGACCATCGGCCAGTTGTTCTGCGGCATGGCCTGCGTGACGAGCGCGTCGCGCATGACCTTCGCGTTTTCGCGCGACGGCGCCGTGCCGGGCCACCGCCTCTGGCGGCGACTCGGCCCAAACCGGACCCCGACGTGGTCGGTCTTCTTCGTGGTGGTGTTCGCCCTGATCGTGACGATCCCGGCGTACTTCCCGGACTCGGCCGGCTTCCCCGTCGCGTTCTTCGCGGTCACCTCGATCGCCGTGATCGGCCTCTACATCGCCTACACGATCCCGATCTTCCTGCGCTGGCGCATGGCGAGTCGCTTCGTGCCAGGCCCGTGGACGCTCGGCAACAAATACAAATGGGTGAACATGGTCGCCATCGTCTGGGTGGCGATCTGCGTCGTCGTGTTCTGCTTACCGACGACGCCCGCCGGCGTATTCGGAGGTAACGGGTTCACCTGGTCGGCGGTGAACTACGCGCCGCTGGTGACGATCGGCGTGATCCTCGCCGTGACGATCTGGTACTACGGCTGGGCCAATAAGACGTTCAAGGGCCCGGTTCGAACGATTGACGACGCAACGGTCGCGACTGATCCAACCGCTCCGGCGGTTGCCTGACACGCTCGCGATCCTGGAGCCCGCCACGGAGGGCGTGCTCGCAGAAGTTCCCCGCGCGGGGACGGCCGAGGTGGACGAGGCCGTCTCCCGCGCGAGGGGGGCTCTGCCTGCTTGGCGCGGGTTGACACCCGCCGCGCGGGCCGCATGCCTGCGCAGGCTCGCGGACACCCTCGAGTCCAATCTCGACGAGCTCGCGCTGCTCGAGGCTCGAAACGCCGGCAAGCCGATCGGCGACGCGCGCGGGGAGATGGCGATGGTAGTCGACACCTTCCGCTACTACTCCGGCGCGCCCGAGCGCCTGCTCGGGGACACGATCCCAGTCGCCGGCGGACAGGCGTTCACCGTCCGCGAGCCGCTCGGCGTGGTCGGCCTGATCGTGCCGTGGAACTTTCCGCTGGTGATCGCAGGATGGAAGCTCGGACCGGCACTGGCGGCGGGCAACACGGTCGTCCTCAAGCCAGCTGAGCTGACGCCGCTGACGGCGCTGCGCTTCGCCGAGCTGGCGCTCGAAGCCGGCCTTCCCGACGGGGTGGTCAACGTCGTCGTCGGACCCGGGCGGACGTGCGGTCAGCGGCTCGTCGAACATCCGGACGTCGCCAAGATCGCCTTCACGGGCTCGACGGAGGTGGGCCGCTCGATCGCCGCCGCCGCGGCCGCGACGATCAAGCGCGTCACGCTCGAGCTGGGCGGCAAGTCGGCGAACGTGATCTTCGCCGACGCCGATCTCGAGGCCGCCGCGGCAGCGGCGCCCGGAGCCGTGTTCGCAAACGCCGGCCAGGACTGCTGCGCGCGCTCGCGGGTGCTGGTCGAGGAATCGGCCCTCGATCGCTTCACGGCGCTTCTTTCCGAGCACGTCGAGGCGATCCGCGTCGGCGACCCGCTCGACCCAAAAACAGAGATGGGCCCGCTGATCTCCTCCGGCCAGCGCGAGGCGGTCGCCTCGTTCCTCGATGACGGCGACGACGTCGTCACGCGCGGGAGTGCTCCGGAGGGCCCGGGCTTCTGGTTTGCGCCGACGGTCGTGGCGCCCGCATCGCGCGATGCGCGAGTTCTGCGCGAGGAGGTGTTCGGGCCGATCGTCGCGGTCGTGCCGTTCCGCGACGAGGCCGACGCGATCGCCCTGGCCAACGACTCGATCTACGGCCTTTCGGGTTCGATCTGGACACGCGACGGGGCGCGGGCGCTGCGTGTCGCACGCGGTATCGAGACCGGAGTCCTGTCGATCAACTCCAACAGCTCGGTGCGGGTGACGACCCCCTTCGGCGGTTTCAAGCAGTCGGGCTACGGGCGGGAGCTCGGCCCGCACGCGCTCGACGCCTATACCGAGGTCAAAACGATTTACTACGCGACCGGATGAGACTTCAGGGCAAGGTCTGCGTGATCACCGGTGCGCGCGGCGGCATCGGCGCCGTCACGGCGGAGCTGTTTGCGCGCGAGGGCGCGAAGGTCGTCGGCGTCGATCTGCTGGCCGGATCGCCGGGGGACCTCTCGCTTGAGGTGGACGTCGCCGACGAGGAGCAGGTCGCCGCGATGTACACGCGCGCGCGCGAGGAGTTCG
>DATGHN010000245.1:0-7341 GCA_035308005.1 Solirubrobacteraceae bacterium | reverse complement strand
CACGCCGCTCGTCTTCCTCGTCGCCGGCGGCCTCTTCGCGCTGACCGCCAAGACCTACGCCGAGGGGGCCTCGATGTTCCCCGAGGCCGGCGGATCCTCGTCGTTCGCGCGCCACGCCTTCAACGACTCGACCTCGTTCTTCGCCGGCTGGGCGCTGTCGCTCGACTACATCCTCACGATCGCGATCTCCGCGTACTTCGTGCCGTTCTATGCCAGCGCGCTCCCTGGGCTCTCGGCGATCGGCCATGCGCCGGGGAACGTCATCGCCGCCCTCGTCGTCCTCGTCGTGCTCGTGGTGCTAAACGTCCGCGGCCTCGGCGAGTCGGCGAAGCTCAACTTCGTTCTCGCCGTCGTCGACCTCGCCACGCAGTGTCTGGTCGTCCTGCTCGGCGCCGTGCTCGTGCTGCACCCGTCGCTGCTGGTCAACCAGGTCCACCTCGGCGTCGCGCCGAGCGTCAAGCAGCTCGTCTTCGCCGGTTCGATCGCGATGCTCGCCTACACCGGCATCGAAACCGTGTCCAACATGGCGGAGGAGTCCAAGGACCCGGGCTCGGACGTGCCAAAGGCCGTCAACCTCGTGCTGATCGCCGTGCTCGGCGTCTACATGGGGATCTCGGTCGTCGCGCTCTCGGCTCTCCCCGTCACCCACCACGGCCACGCCTACTCCACGCTGCTTGGCACCAAGTACCAGGCCGAGCCCGTGCTCGGGATCATCAACAACCTCGGCCTCGGCCATGGCGTCTTGCTCTACGCCGCGCGGTACTACGTCGGGTTGCTCGCGACGACGATCCTCTTCATCGCGACCAACGCCGGCCTGATCGGGATCTCGCGGCTGTCGTGGTCGCTCGCCGAGCACCGCCAGTTACCGAACGTGTTCGCAAAGCTCCACCCGACCTACCGCACCCCGTGGTTCACGATCGTCTTCTTCTCGTGCTTCGCGGTGCTGCTGATCAGCTTCGCCAACATCAACGTGCTCGGCAACCTCTACTCGTTCGGCGCGATGCTGTCGTTCACGACCGCGCACGCCGCGATCGTCGCACTGCGCATCAAGGATCCCGACCGCGAGCGCCCCTACCGGATGCCCGGCAACGTAACGATCCGTGGAAAACAGATCCCGATCACGGCGGTCGTCGGGGGGATCGGCACGTTCGCGGCCTGGGTGGCGGTCGTGGCGCTCCATCCGGAGGCCAAGTACGTCGGCATCCCATGGATGGTGGTGGGCATGATCGGCTACGCGATCTATCGCAAGCGCGCGGGCCTGAGCCTTCGACAGAGCGTCGAGGTCGTGCGCCCGACGCGGCCGGAGGACTTCCGCGAGCTCGGCTACCGCACCGCGCTGGTCCCGATCTTCGGCTCCGACGTCAGCGCCGCGACGCTCTTCAGCGCCGCCAAGCTGATCGGCAAGGAGGGCATCGTCTACGCCGTCTACGTGCTGCCGGTACCGCGCCAGCTGTCACTGGACGCCGGCCTGGAGGAGGAGGAGGCCTTCGGCCGCTCGATCCTCGAGAGCGCGCGGATCCAGGGACGTCGCCTGGGGATCAAGGTTCGCACCGGGCTGATCCGCGCCCGCAACCCGGGCGCGGCGCTGGCCGATGAGGCGCAGCGGATCAACGCCGACGTCATCTACCTCTCGACGCGAAACGCGCCGCTCAGCGAGCAGCGCATCGGCCTGACGGCCTCCTATCTGCTCGATCGACGGCCCTGCCGGATCGTGATCGAGACCGACAGCGCCGTGGCGCCGTCGCTCGCGCTCGCCTGAGCGCGGCCACGTCGCCAGCGCCCTGATCCGCGGCTACGTCGCCGGCGCCTAACGCCGCCGACTGCGTCCCGCGGCCGGGCCTCGTCCGCCTGTCCAGCGGGGCAGGAGTCCCACGCCGTGCTGGGAAAGTGGATGCATGTGGGGCCCCATAAAGGAATTGTGTTGCAAAGTGGGAGGGATCTGATACCTTGCCCGCAGCGAACCGGGGTGGAGGGGTTCCTCCCGCCTCTTCCAGCCCGGTTCGACCTTCTTCCGCCGGTCCCTTCGCATGACGTTTCGAGGCACTTTTGACCACACGCTCGACGCAAAGAACCGGCTCACGATTCCGGCGTCTCAGCGCAAGCTCCTCGCGGACGGATCGGTCGTGGCGCTCCAGCGCGACGCCGACAACTGCCTCGCGATCTGGGCGCCCAAGGAGTTCGAGCGCCACGTCACGGCGATCCTCGACGGCATGCACCCGCTGTCTGAGGACTACTCGACCGTCGAGCGCTTCTTCAACGCCTATTCGAGCGACGTCGAGCTCGACTCGGCGGGCCGCGTGATGATGCCGGCGAAGCTGATCGCCAAGGTCGGCCTCGGCAAGGACGTGACCGTCGTCGGCGCCGGCAACCGCCTCGAGGTCTGGGATCGCGTGGTCTGGGAGAGCCAGGAGGACAGCCTGGTCAGCGCCGTCAAGAAAATCGGACCGGGAGCCGTCGGTGGGCACACTTCTTGAGATGACGGTCACCCACGTACCGGTGCTCGCGGGCGAGCTGATCGAGCTGCTCGACCCCCGCCCCGGATCGATTGCGGTCGACTGCACGGTCGGCGGCGGCGGGCACGCGCGCCTGATCGCCGGGCGAATCGGCAGTGGCGGCACGCTGATCGGAATCGATCGCGACCCGACCGCCGAGGAGCGCTTCGAGGAGATGGCGCGCGAGGTGAGCTGCTCGACGCGCTTCATCCGCGCCCCCTTCGCCGAGGGTCTCGAGCTCCTGCGCGAGGAGGGCCTGCGCGCCGACTGCGTGTACTTCGACCTCGGCACGTCGGCGATGCAGATCGACACCTGGGAGCGCGGCTTCTCCTACGCCTACGACGCGCCGCTTGACATGCGCATGGACCCCGACGACGAGCTGACGGCGGGGGAGATCGTCGAGAGCTGGGATCAGCGGCGGCTGGCGCGGCTGTTCCGCGAGTTCGGCGAGGAGCGCTACAGCGCCCAGATCGCGCGGGCGATCGTCGCCGAGCGCGAGCGCGCGGCGATCGTGACGACGCTTGAGCTCGTCGAGGTGATCAAGGCCGCCGTCCCGACGCCGGCGCGCTTCGCCGGCGGGCACCCGGCAAAGCGCGTCTTCCAGGCCCTGCGGATCGCCGTCAACGACGAGCTCGACCAGCTCGAGGCGGCGCTGCCGATCGCCTGGGAGGTCCTCGCGCCCGGCGGATCGCTGGCCGCGATCTCCTTCCACTCACTCGAAGACCGCCGCGTCAAGCAGTTCCTGGCGGCCCGCGCGCGCGGCTGCATCTGCCCGCCCGACCTCCCGGTCTGCGGCTGCGGTCGCACGCCGGAGCCCGAACTCGCCCATCGCCGGGCGATCGCGCCGAGCGCCGGCGAGGTCGCGGCCAACCCGCGCGCCGCGAGCGCGCACCTGCGCGTGGCACGCAAGCTCGGAGGCGCCGCGTGAGCTCGGTACCGGTGCCCAACCCCGCGGCGCCGTATCGCCCGACCGCTCCGCCCGCACCGCTCCGCGTTCCGCCCGCGCCGCGGCGCGTGTCCGGGCCCGCCCGGCGTCCGGCCGTCGAGACGGTTCCGCGCTCGCGCATGTCGGCGGCGCTGATCCGCCTGATCGATCACCCGCTGCTCGAGCGCCTCGTCCGCGGCAGGGTCTGGATCGCCCTCGTCGCCGCGGCGCTGCTTGGAATCGTTGCGATGCAGGTCGTCCTGCTTCGCCTCGGCGCCCAGATCGGCACCCAGACGCAGGCCTACAACGTTCTGTTGCAGAAGACCGAGGCGGCCGAGACCGCGATCGGCGGGATCGAGGCCAACAACCGCCTCAGCAAGCTCGCCGGGTCCGCGACGGGCATGGTCTATGCGGCTCCGGGCGCGGTGACCTACCTCCAGGTCAACCCCGGCGACGGCCACCGCGCGGCCGATCGGATCAGCACGCCAACCAGTGCTGCGATCGTCGCGGCGACTGAGGCGTTCGCCCCGCCCGCGAAGCCGTCGAAGCCCACCGCGCCGACCGTGAAGTCGGCGGGAACGACGGCCGGCGGCGCGAGCGTCGCTTCAACGGGCGACGTTACGACGACGAGCCAGAACGCGCTGAAGAGCCTGCCCGCGGACAGCGGCACGGGCGCGCCGACCGGCACCCAGCTGAGCACGACCAACCCCGCCTCGACGGTCCCCGTGACCGGCAACGGCGCCGCGGCGACGACCGGGACGACGGGAGCGGCGACCGGTGCCGTGACCACATCCGCGGGCGGAACCACGCCGCCCGCATCGGGCGGGACGACCTCCTCCGGCGGAACACAGACGGGACCGTAGGCGTGGCGATTCGGCAGCGGAGGATCGGCTGGCTGCTCGCCGTCTTCGCGTTGCTCCTCGCCGCCGCCGCCGGTCGCGCCTTGCAGCTTGCGACGCTGAACGCCGGGACCCTGTCGAGCGTCGGCGCCACCGAGCACAACGCGACCGTCACCGTCGCCGCGCCGCGCGGCTCGATTCTCGATCGCGACGGCGTCGTGCTGGCGCTGACAGCCCCCGCCTACGACATCTCCGCGGCGCCCAATCGGATCCCCAACCCGACCGCGTTCGCACTCGAGCTCTCACCGGTGCTCCACGTCTCGGCGAAGACGATCGAGAACGCGATCCAGCACCCGACCTCCTCACCCAACTACACGATCATCGCCCGCCAGGTGCCTGCGTCGGCAGCCGACTCGATCAAGACGCTCGGCCTGCCGAGCGTCGCGATGAGCCCCGACCCGGTCCGCTACTACCCGGACGAGCACGGCTACCTGGCGGCTCAGCTGCTCGGCGGCGTCGCCGCCAACGGTACGGGGATCAGCGGGATCGAGCAGGAGTTCAACCGCCAGCTCGCCGGGGCGCCCGGCGTCCAGCAGGTGGTCTACGACGGCAAGGGGCGCCCTGTGCACATCGGCGGCTCGACCGCCGTCCCGGGTCAGAGCGTGCAGCTGACGATCAGCGCGGCGCTGCAGCAGTACGCGGACTCCGTCGTCGCCGCGACCGGCGAGCAGTTCAAGGCGCAGGACGCGACGGCGATCGTCCTGAACCCACAGACCGGCGACGTGCTCGCGATGTCCAACTGGCCGCGCGCCAACGCCAACGACCCGTCCAAGGTCGGCGCCGCTGAGAACTACGCCGTCGGCCTGGACTACGAGCCCGGATCGACGTTCAAGGTCGTCTCGATCGGCGGCGCCCTCTCGGACGGACTGATCGCGCCGACGACGCAGTTCACGATCCCGCCCTGCATCCAGGTCGCCAACTACTGCATCACCGACTCCGAGGCGCACGGGACGGAGACGCTCAACGTCAACCACATTCTCTCCAAATCGAGCAACATCGGCGCGATCAAGATCGGCGAGCTGCTCGGACCGGCCGGCGTCTACCGCTGGGTGCGGCGGTTCGGCTTCGGCAGCCCGACCGGGATCGACCTGCCCTTCGAGGAGCCTGGCGTGGTCCCGCCGACGCAGAACTGGTCGGGCTCGACGATCGGCAACATCCCGATCGGTCAGGGCCTCGACGTGACGCCGCTACAACTCGCCGAGGCCTACGCGGCGATCGCCAACGGCGGAATCCTGCGCGCGCCGCGGATCGTCGAGAAGGTCGGCAACACGACCGTGCGCGAGGCGCACGGCACGCGGATCCTCAGCCCCGGCGTCTCCGCCGAGCTTCGGCGGATGCTCGAGGGCGTCACGCGCGAAGGCGGCACGGCGGCCGAGATCACGATCCCCGGCTACGTGCTCGCCGGCAAGACCGGCACAGCAAACAAGGTCGTCAACGGAACGTACTCGCACACCGACTACTACGCCTCGTTCGTCGGCTTCGCTCCGGCGCACGACCCCAAGGTCGAAGCGATCGTCGTCGTCGATTCGCCGAAGACCGGCCAGATCTACGGGACCGAGGTCGCGGCTCCGGCCTGGCAGAAGATCATGGAGTTCGCGCTCCAGTACCTCGGTATCCCGCCCGGCTGAGCCGCGGAGGCGCCGCGCGGTGGCCCTAGACTGCGCCCCGATGAAGCTTGCGCAACTCGCGCAGCGCGGCGCCGACGTGGAAATCGCCGCACTCGCCTATGACAGCCGCGACGTCGAGGCGGGGACCCTTTTCTTCTGCGTTCCGGGGGAGCGCGCAGACGGCCACGAGCACGCCGCCGAGGCGGTCGCCCGCGGCGCCGTCGCACTCGTCGTCGAGCGTCCGCTCGGCCTCGGCGTGCCCGAACTGCTCGTCGCGTCGGCGCGCGAGGCGATGGCCGAGATCGCGGTGCGCTTCAACGGCGACCCGAGCGCGCAGCTGCGCGTCGCGGGCGTCACCGGCACCAACGGCAAGACGACGAGCGCGTTCCTGCTGCGCGCGCTGCTCGAGGCCGGCGGCGAGCAGTGCGCGCTGCTCGGCACGGTCAAGTCGGTGATCGGCGGCATCGAGCGCGAGGTCGCGCGGACGACGCCGGAGGCGATCGATTTGCAGGCGAGCTTCCGCGAGATGGTCGATAGCGGCGACCGGGCCGCCGCGATGGAGGTCTCCTCCCACGCGCTCGCGCTACACCGCGTCGACGGCACCCACTTCGCCGCGGCGCTGTTCACCAACCTGACCCAGGACCACCTCGACTTTCACACCTCGATGGAGGACTACTTCGCCGCCAAGCGGCGGCTGTTCGAGTTCGACGTCGGCGTCCGCGTCGTCAATGTCGACGACGAACACGGCCGACGCCTCGCGCGCGAGCATCCGGACGCGGTGACGTTTGCCCTCTCGAGCGCCGCCGACTACACCGCTAGCGATGTGCGCTTTGCGGTTGCCGGCGCGAGCTTTCGCGCGCTCACGCCGGCTGGCGAGCTCGAGCTGCGCACGCGCCTGCCGGGGAGCTTCAACGTCTCAAACGCGCTCGGCGCTGTGGCGGCGGCGCACTCACTCGGCGTCTCACTGGAGCTGATCGCGTCGACGCTGCCGGACGTCGCGCCCGCTCCGGGGCGCTTCCAGGCGCTCGATGAGGGTCAGGCGTTCACGGTTCTTGTCGACTACGCCCACACGCCGGACTCACTCGAGAACGTCCTGCGCGCCGCGCGAACGCTGACCGAGCGCCGCCTCCTGTCGGTGTTCGGCTGCGGCGGGGACCGTGACCGCGGCAAGCGCCCGCAGATGGGGCGGATCTCCTCGCAGCTCGCGGACGTGACGATCGTGACGACCGACAACCCGCGCTCGGAGGACCCAGCGGCGATCGTCGCGGAGATCCTGACCGGGGTCGACGCACAGGCCGCCGGCGAGGTCACCGCGATCGTCGACCGCCGCGCCGCGATCGAGCGCGCTGTTGAGCTTGCCGGCGACGGCGACGTCGTGGTGATCGCCGGGAAAGGGCACGAGCAGGGTCAGGAGTTCG
>DATGHN010000244.1:0-7693 GCA_035308005.1 Solirubrobacteraceae bacterium | reverse complement strand
GCCCTGGACGAGTGAGACGTCGGTCGACGTGCCGCCGACGTCGCAGCAGATCAGCTCGCCCTCGCCCAGCGCCTCACCGAGACGGGCGCTCGAGGTCGTCCCGGCGGCCGGTCCCGCGAAGACGATCCGAAACGGCTGCTCGAGCGCGTCGCGCCAGGGCATCAACGTCGCTGCGCAGTCGGCGAAGTTGAGCTCGCCGCTGAAACCCAGCTCGCGCAGCCGCTCATCGAGCTCGCCGGCGTAGGTCGTGAACATCAGCTTCATCATCACGTCGATCACCGCGGTCGACGCGCGCGCGTACTCCTTCGCAAGCGGCGAGGTTTCGGCGGAGATCGATACCGGCACGTCGCCCAGCACCTCGTGCGTCAGCTCGCGCAGGCGCTCCTCGTGGACTCGATTGACGTAGGAGTTCAGCAGGCAGATCGCGACCCCCTCGACGTCGCAGCGCGCAAGCACTTCCAGCTCGCGGCGGGCCTGGTCCTCGTCGAGCGCCGTCATCACGCTGCCGTCGGCGAGGATCCGCTCGGGCACGCCGCGGCGGAGATAGCGCGGGATCAGCGGGCGGTCGGAGTCGCCGAAGGAGCGCCGCCAGCTCGCGTCGGTCTGGGCGTCGAGCGGCCGCCACAGTCGGGCCTTGGTGAGAATGTCGCGAAACCCCTCGGTCGCAAGGAACGCGACCTTTGGAAGGCGGCGCGTGATCACCGCGTTCAGGCCCGCGGTACTCGCGTGGTTGAAGAGGCTGCTCCCCTCCACGCCAAGCCGTCGCGCACCTTCGACGACCGGTTCGGCAGGGTTAGCTGGCAGGCTCGCCACCTTCGTGACGGTGATGCGGCCGTCACGGACCGCCACGACGTCGGTGAACGTGCCACCGATGTCCACTCCGAGCACGCGACTAGATCTCCAGGCCGAGCGGCGTGTATGAGCCAAACGGCGGCGCCGGCTCGCGCGAGAGCGAATGCAGGCAGCGCCCGCACTTGCGCACGTCCCACCAGCCGCCCTCGCTCAGGACGCGGTAATCGGCGAGCTCGGCCGCGCCGCACTCGGGGCAGTTCCCCTCGACCGGCGTCCGCTGCGCGGTCAGGTGACGCTCCTGGGGTCGTGGAAACGAATGCACCGGGACTACGTGCGCGGCGGCGTCGCCGCGGGCCAGCGGATTGTATGACGATCAGGCAGTCGGCTGTTACCCTAGCGGTCGCGTCGCCGCGATTTCAAGGAGACCTCAGATGCCCGCAGCCGCCGATCAGCACCAGAGCCTCTGATGGCGATCGACGCCCGCGCAGGCAAGGCAATCGAGGCGCCCGAGCCCGACCTCACGCCCGCCGCGATGATCGAGCGAGCGGTCGCGATGCGCCCACTCCTCAAGGACCGCGCGGCCGAAACCGAGCAGCGCACCTACCCGACCGAGGACATCCATCGGGCGTGCCTCGACGCCGGCCTCTACCGCTGCTACGTCCCGCGGCGCTACGGCGGCTACGGGTTCGGCGCGCCGACCTTCATGCGCGTCATTCAGGAGCTCGCCCGCGGTGACATCGGCGCCGCGTGGTGCATCGCGCTGGCCTCCGCGCACGCGCTGCAGGTCGCCTCGTGGTGGCCCGAGCGGGCCCAGGCGGAGATCTTCGGCGACGGGGACTTCCGCGCCGCGGCGGTCGCCGCACCGATCGGTCTCGCGACGCGCGGCGACGGCGAGTGGGCGCTCAACGGCCGGGTCGCCTACTGCTCGGGAATCCCGCTCTCCACCCACTACATGGGGCAGGCGCTGATCGCCGACGCCGACGGCAAGCCGACCGAGCGGATGCTGCTCTTCGTGGCGCCGCGCGCCGCGTTTGAGATCGTCGACGACTGGGGCCGCCTCGCGGGGCTCAAGGGGTCGGGCTCCAACTCGATCACCTTCGCCGACGGGCGCATCCCGGAGCACTGGGCGATCGAGGACGCGCTGATGGTCGACTTCGACGTCGCCGGCCGCGGCGCGCCGGGCGTGGCGCTGCACGGCGATCCGCTCTACGGCGGTCGCGCGATGTCGACCTTCACGCTGACCCTCACGGCCCTCGCGATCGGCGGCGCCTACGCCGCGCTCGACGAGTACGAGGAGATGCTGCGCACAAAGATGACGCCCCTCCCGCCGATCCGCCCGCGCATCGAGGACGAGACGTTCCACCGCTGGTACGGATCCGCCCTCGCGAAGATCGCGACCGCGGAAGCGGCGCTCTACAACGCGGTCGACCAACACGCCGAGGCCTGCCGCCGCTCCGTCGAGGACGGCATCCCGTACGCCTACGGCGAGGACATGCGAATCGGCTGCATCGCGCGCGAGGTGACAATCCAGACCTGGGAGATCGTCCAGAGCGAGATCTACCGCACCGCCGGGTCGAGCGCGACACCCGACGGCAGTCGCTTCGAGCGCATCTACCGCGACCTTTCGACGATCAACAGCCACCGCAACACGGTGCTTCGCGACTTCGCCTTCGGCGAGCTGGCGCGCGACGCGCTTGGACTGCAGCGGATCGGCCGCGGCAACGTGCAGCTGCCGAAGCCAGTCCGGTGAGAGCCGCGCTGCTCCTCGATCTCGGCCGTCCGCTGGAGATCGAGGATGTCGAGCTGCGATCGCCCGAAGCCCACGAGGCCATCGTGCGCATGCAGGCGACCGCCGTCTGCATCACCGACGTCTTCTCCGGCGAGGGTCACGTGATGGCGCGGCCGCCTTCGCTGCTCGGGCACGCAGCCGCCGGCATCGTCGAGGAGGTCGGCCCCAACGTCAGCCGCGTCAAGCCCGGCGACCGAGTCGTCGTCTGCGGAACCCCCGAGTGCGGGCTCTGCTACTGGTGCATGCGCGGCCAGCCGGCCTTCTGCGAGGAGCTGCCGGCGGGACTCGAGCGCACGATCGCGACGCGCCGCAACGGTGAGCTCGTCTACGCCGACGGCGGGATCGGCACCTTCGCCGAGCGGCTCAACCTGCGCGAGGCCGGACTCGTCGCCGTCGACGCCGAGATGGCGGACGAGCATCTGTGCCTGCTCGGCTGCGGCGCGATGAGCGGGATGAGCGCCGTCTTCAACATCGCCGGCGTCGAGGCCGGCGCGTCGATGGTGGTCGTGGGCTGCGGACACCTCGGCCTGTGGATGATCCAGGCCGGCCGCGTCGCGGGTGCGGGGATGATCATCGCCGTCGAGCCGCGCGCGCAGCGCCGCGAGCTCGCGGGGCGACTCGGCGCAACGCACCTCATCGACCCCGCCGACGGCGACCCGATCGAGGCGGTCCGGGAGCTGACCGGCGGGCGCGGCGCCGACTACGCGTTCGAGGCCGCCGGCCCGCCGGAGGCGATCGAGCAGGCGTTCGCGATGACCCGCCACGCCGGGACCTTCGTACCCGCGGGGTGGTCGACTCTGTCGGCGACCGTGACCTTCAACGCGATCGAGTTCGCGATCGGGGCGCGACGGATCCTCAGCTGCCAGTACGGCGGCGCGACGATCCGCCGCGACATCCCCCGCTTCGCAGCGATGATGGACGCAGGGATCGTCGATGCCGCGCCGATCGTCTCGCGCACCTATGAGCTTGAAGAGATCAACGACGCCTTCGCGGCGGCATCCGCGCGAGAGGTGCTGACCGGCGTGGTGAGGCCCGCCCAATGAGCACAGGCGAGCGCCTCGCGGGCAGGATCGCGCTCGTCTCGGGCGGGGCGCGCGGCATCGGCGCCGCGCACGCACGGGCGCTCGCGGGCGAGGGCGCCCGGGTCCTGATCGGCGACCTGCTCGAGGCCGAGGGCGAGGCCCTTGCCGCCGAGCTTGGCGGCGAGCGAGCGCGCTTTGCCGCCCTTGACGTCACCGACGAAGCGGCCTGGACGGCCGCCGTCAGCGCCGCCGAGGAGTGGGGCGAGCCGGTCACGATCCTCGTCAACAACGCCGGCGTCCTCGACCCCGATCCGATCGTCGAGCTGTCGGCGGAGCGCTTCAGGCGCACGATCGACGTCAACTTGACAGGACACTTCCTGGGTATCCGCGCGGTCGTCTCGTCGATGCGGCGGGCCGGCGGCGGGGTGATCGTCAACACCTCGTCGATGACCTCGGAGATCGCCGTCGGCCACCTCGCCCACTACACCGCGAGCAAGCACGCGATCGCCGGGCTGACGAAGACGGCGGCGCTCGAGCTCGGCGAGTACGGCATCCGCGTCAACTCGCTGCACCCGGGGATGATCCGCTCGGCGATGACCGAGGGCGCCCCCGAGGAGCAGATGGCCGCGAAGTACCCGCTGCGGCGCTTCGGCACGCCGGAGGAGGTGGCACAGACGATGCTCTTCATCGTCTGCGACGCCACGTATGCGAGCGGCGCGGCCTTCGCCGTCGACGGCGGGATCCTTGCCGGAATCATGATGGGAGAGTGAGCTTCGATGGCTCGTGACGATCAGCTGATCAGCCGCCTCGAGGGCCTGCTCGGCGCCGACGCGGTTCGCCACACCGCCGAGCACCTGAGCGACTTCCTCGACCCCTACCCGCTCGGCGACGCGGCCGAGTTCGCGCCCGGCGCCGTCGTGTCGCCGTCGAGCGTCGAGGAGGTTCAGGCGCTCGTCCGTCTCGCCAACGAGCTCGACGTCTCGCTGTGGGCGACGTCGCGGGGAAAGAACAACGCCTACGGCGGCGCCTCGCCGCGCGTCGCCGGGTCGGTCGTCGTTGAGCTGACACGGATGAGCCGCGTCCTCGAGGTCAACGAGGAGAGCGCCTACGCGGTACTCGAACCGGGTGTGCGCTTCTACGACCTCTACGCCCATCTGCGCGACAACGGCCACCGGCTGTGGGCGTCGGTGCCCGAGCTCGGCTGGGGCAGCGTGATCGGCAACGGCCTCGATCGCGGCCTCGGCTACACCCCCTACGGCGAGCACGGCACCAAGCACTGCGGCTACGAGATCGTGCTGCCCGACGGCGAGCTGCTGCGCACGGGGATGGGCGCGATGACCGACAGCCAGTCCTTCCATCTCTACCAGCCCGGCTTCGGCCCGTCGGTCGACGGCCTCTTCCAGCAGTCGAACCTCGGCATCGTCGTGAAGGCCGGCGTCTGGCTGATGCCGACCCCCGAGGCGTTTATCGCCGTCGACGTCAGCGTGCCGGAGTTCGCCGACCTCGAGGCGCTGATCGATGGTCTTCGCCCGCTGCGCCTTGACGGGACGATCCAGAGCCCGGCGATGATCGGCGAGGCGCTCGGCGCCGCCGCGCACGTCGGGCCGCGGCTGCCCTGGTACGACGGCCCGGGCGTCGCGCCGGAGAGCGTCGTGCGAACGGTGATGGAGACCTTCGGGATCGGCCGCTGGACGCTTTTCTTCGGCCTCTACGGCTCGGCGGCGCGCGTCGCCGTCGACCTCGAGGCCGTCAAGCGCGCGTTCGGCTCGATCCCGGGCGTCGACATCCGCTCCGCCAGCTACCCCGGCGACGCTGCGCAGGACGAGATCCACCCGCTGCACCGCTCGCGAGCGGGGATCCCTGGGATGTACGCCGAGCACCTCACCGAGTGGCGCGAGCGCGCTCCAGGCACCGGCTCGCACACGGGCTTCTCGCCGGTGCTGCCGCTCCGCGGCCGCGACGCGATCGCGGCCGCGCACGCGATTCGCGCCCGCGTCGAGGAGTACGGGTTCGACTACATGGGCGCCTTCCACGCCGGCCAGCGCTACATGAACCACATCGTCGAGCTGATCTGGGACGGCAGCGACACCGCGCAGGTCAGCGCCGTACGCGAGCTGTTCGCGCGCCTGATCACCGACGCGGCTGCGCAGGGGCACGGCGAATACCGAACCCACCTTGCCTTCATGGACCTCGTCGCCCAGCAGTTCGACTGGAACAGCCACTCGCTGCTGCGCCTTCAGCAGACGATCAAGGACGCCGTCGATCCGAACGGAATCCTGGCGCCCGGCAAGTCCGGCGTTTGGCCGGCGCGCCTTCGCTAAGCCGCGAGACTCGGGACGATCACGCCGCTGAGGTCGCGCTTCTCGGCGGACGCGTGCAGCGCGTCGTCGATTCGCTCGAGCGGGTAGCGGGCCGTGATGATCGGCTCCGGATCGAGGTGCCCCTCCTCCATCATGCGAATGAAGCGCGGCAGGTCGTGGCGCATCCTGACCTTGCCGTTCTGGGCGCCGAGGATCGCCCGCCCTTCGATCGAGATCGCCAGCTGCGGCACGGTCACCTCGGCGTCACCTCGCTCGACGCTCGTCAGCACGACCGTGCCCGCGCGGCGCGCCGAGCGGATCGTCAGCGGCACGACCGACGCCAGCGTCGCCGCCTCCATCGTGTAGTCGGCGCCGCGCCCGGCGGTCAGGGCGCGCACCTGCTCGACCACGTCGTCGGCCTCGGGGTCAACGACGTCTGTGGCGCCGAAGCGGCCGGCGAGCTCGCGTCGTGAAGCGATCGGGTCGACGGCGATGATCTTGCGCGCCCCGGCGATCCGGGCGGCCTGGACCATCCACTGCCCGAGGTGGCCGAGACCGAAGATCGCGACGCTCGATCCCGCCGCAACCGCCGCGACGTTGTGGACGCAGCCGAGGCCGGTCGTGATGCCGCAGCCGAGCAGGCTTAGCCATTCGTCGGGCAGGTCGGTCGTCACCGGGAAGACCTGGCTCGCGGTGACGTTCATGACCTCCGCGTAGCCGCCGACGTTTCCCGCGGCGCTGACCGGCTCGCCGCTGCGGCGATTGGCGACGTGGGGCCAGATTCCGCCGCGGTCGAACGTCTCAGAGCACTGGTCGGGGCGCCCGATCGAGCAGTAGAAGCAGACGCCGCACTCGGAGGTACCGGGCACGATCACGCGATCGCCGACGGCGATCCCGTCGACGCCGGGACCGATCTCGATCACCTCCCCCATCGAGGCGTGCCCGAGGATCGTCGGCGGGATCTTGAACAGCTCGCCCCGCCAGTTCACGCAATCGGTCGAGCAGAACGGCGAGGCGCCCGTGCGGATCAGTACGCGTCCGTGGCTCGGATCGAGAAAGTCGACGTCCTCGATCACGAACGGCTCGCGCACGGCGGCGAGAAGCGCCGCCCTCATTGCGCTGTGAAACCTCCGTCGGCCAGCAGCACAGCGCCGGTGATGATGCTCGAGCGCGGCGAGGCGAGGAAGGCGATCACCTCGGCGATCTCCGCGGCCGACGCTAGCCGGCCCAGCGGGTGCTGCGCCGCGATTGCGGCGAGGCGCTCGTCTCGGTCGGGCGTGAAGCCGAGGACGGCGTCTACGAACGGCGTGTCGATCGCGCCGGGAGCGACGGCGTTGACGCGCACGCGCGGCGCCTGCTCGATCGCGAGCTGACGGGTCAGCTGGACGATCGCTCCCTTCGTCGAGCAGTACGCCGCCTGGCCGGGAAGGCCGATGACGCCCGAGATCGAGGCGACGTTCACGATCCGCCCGTCGCCGTGCTCGGCGAGCGCCGGCAGAGCCTCGCGCGCGTGAAGGAACGCGCCGCGTACGTTGACGCGCATCAGCTCGTCCCACTCCTCCTCCGAGGTTTCGGTGATCGGCTTCATCAGGAAGCGCCCGGCGTTGTTGACGAGGATGTCGAGGGCGCCGAATCGCTCACGCGCGAGTGCCACCGCGCGCGTGGCGGTCTCGGCGTCGGCGACGTCGCCCACCAGGGTCGCCACGTCATCGGATTCGAGCTCGGAGACCTCGGCCTTGATGTCCTCGGCGACGACGCGCGCGCCGCGGCTTCGCAGCAACTCAACCGTG
>DATGHN010000243.1:0-9780 GCA_035308005.1 Solirubrobacteraceae bacterium | reverse complement strand
TTCACGCCGCGCTGCACTCGTTCGTCCTCGAAGCCTCGGCGGCGCTGCGCGAGGCGATCGCCTCGGGCGATGAGGTCGGCTTCGAGGTCATCGCGGCGGGAGCTGGCCGCCAGCGGCGCGGCCTCTACTGCTACGAGCCGCTGACCGGCGAATTCATCGACCGCCACTGGGGGCGCCTGCTGGTGCTTGCGGGCGCGCACGACGCGCAGATGGAGCTCGCCCAGGCGGGCGGGCTCGAGGAGTACCTCGATACGTACGCGCGCGAGCACCGCGGCGGCGTGCCCGTGCTCCAGGACGCGCTGCGCTGCTTCACCCAGCGCGTCTTCGACGGCTGCGGCGAGAGCTTCGAGATCGACGGCGAACGCTTCGAGGCGGCATTTGGCGAGATCCAGCGCGACGCCGAGGAGGAGGGCGAGGTCGCGCTGCTCGCGCTGCTGCGCGGCATCGTCTGCAAGTCGGAGGTCGCGATCGACGACGGCGTGATGCTCGCCCCGCTGACCGAGCTCGAGCTGCTCCCGCCCGATCCGCTGTGGCGGCGCGAGCACGGGCCGGCGACCGTCGTCGCGCTCGTCCCGGGCCGCTCGCCCGGCTCCTTCGAGGAATCGCTCGGGCGGCTGCGCGACCTGCAGACCGCGCTTCGCCTCTACGCCCCGGGAGTCTCGCTCGCGCCGCTGGCCTGGATGCGCGGGCGCCGATCGGTCTGGCGTCCGCTGCCGATCCCAGGCGCCGGGCGAAGCGACGGCTGCGTGATCGTCACGCCCGAGAGCGAAGGAGAGCTTCGCGCATTCGCCGCGGTCGTCGCGCGCCGGCGGCCCGCCGAGGGCGAGCTCGCCTGGGCGCTCGAGCGCTTCGAGCTCGGCCAGGAGCGCGAGGACCCCCTCAGCGGACTGACCGACAACCTGCTTGCGCTACGCGCGCTGCTCGAGCCGGAAGGGCCGCGCAGCGGGCGCCTGGCGGGGCGCATCGCGGCGCTCTGCGCGCAGCCCGCGCAGCGGATCCCGGCGACCGAGCGCGTCGCCCACGCGATCTCACTCGAGCAGTCGCTGATCGCCGGCGTCAGCGTCGGTCACGACGCGGGCGCGCTCGCGAGCGAGATCGAGCAGCACCTGCGGGCGTTGCTTCGCGACGTGATCTGCGGCCACCTCGACGGCGATCTCGTCGCGCTGGCCGACAGCCTGCTCGCCGAGGGGATCGTCGCCGAGGCCGAGCCGGCGCCCGCGCCTGAGCCCGAGCAGATTCGCGCGAGCCGTCGCCATCCGCCGGCTCCGACTCCGGCTGACCCCGACGACTGGTTCGGCGTCGACGAGGAAGTCGACTACTGCGCCACCGAGGGCGAGTCGACGCTGTTCAAGTAGGCGCCGAGGCGGTCGAGCTCGGCAAGGTTCGACAGCTCGCCGCCGAGCTCGGGGACGAGGATCGTGGGCAGGCCGGGAAGCGCGGCGCGAAGCCGCGCGAGCGAGTCGCCGTCGGCTGCGGCGCGACCCGCGAGCTCGCGGACGCTCTCGCGCACGAGCTCGGCGAGGCGCGCGCCGAGCAGGGCGTCCAGCGAGCCGTCGGCGTCGCCCTGCGTCGCTGTGTGGACGCGGTTGACCGTCAGCGCGCTGAGCGGGAGGCGCGCCTCTGCGAGCGCGGCGGCGAAGGCGATCGCCTCCTCGACCGCTTCGCGGCGTGGCGAGGTGACCAGCACGAAGGAGGTCGCGGGGTCGTGCAGGAGCGCCTCGACGGCCGCGGCGCGCGCCCCGAGCCCCTCGACCATGCCGCCGATCGCCGTGAAGAAGGCGACGATCTCGCGCAAGACGCCGGCGCCGGCGAGCCGGCCGAGGACCCCCAGCAGCGGCGCTCCGGCGCGCGCGGCGACGCGTGTAGCCGAGCCGCCCTGGGACATCAGCACGCGCGCGGCGCGGCCGTCGAAGAAGCGCATCAGCCGCGCCGGGGCGTCGAGGAAGTCGAGCGCGTTTCGCGACGGCGGCGTGTCGAGGACGATCGCGTCGTAGAGGCCGCTTCGGTCGAGCTCGTAGAGCTTGGCGACGGCGCTGAACTCCTGGGAGCCGGCGACGGCCGCCGAGAGCTCGCGGTAGATGCGGTTTGAGAGCGCGCGGTCGCGCGCACCCTCATCGGCGGCAAGGCTCGAGATCAGCTCGTCGAGCGTTCGCTTGGCGTCGAGGCGCAGCGCCCAGAGCTCGCCGGCGCCCTCGACGCGCTGCGGATCGCCGCCGAGCGAGTCGAAGCCGAGCGCGCGCGCGAGCGCCGGCGCCGGATCGATCGTCACGACCGCGACGCGCTCGCCGCGCCGGGCGCGCGCCAGCGCGAGCGCCGCGGCGACGGTCGTCTTGCCGACGCCGCCGGCGCCGACGCAGACCGTGAGACGCTCGTTGGCGGCGCTCATGCGAGCGCCGCGAGGCGGTCGGCGAGGAGTTCGAGTCCGGCGCGCGAGACGGGTGCCGGCCCGAGGTCGGGAAGCTCGAGCGTCTGGGCGTCGAGGCGGGCGAGCTCGCTGCGCCAGCGACGCGCGGCGTGCGCGTCGGCCACGGCTGTGGTCAGGGCTGCGCGCGACGCGGCGTCGAGGTCCGGTCGCGCGAGCGCCTGCTCGAGCGCGATGCGGTCCTCGCCGCTGTAGCGCTCGGCTCCGAGCGCGTTGACGAGGACGGCGCCGAGGCGCCCGTCGAGCGCCGCGCGCAGCTCGAGCGCCTCATCGACGGCGGCCGGCTCGGCGGTCGCGACGGCCAGCACGGCGGTCTGCGAGCGGTCCTCGAGGGTCTCGGCGATCATCGCCCCCTGGCGGGCGATCGGGCCGCGCCCGGCGGCGTCGGCGAAGGTGCGCGGAGCGGCGAGCAGCGCGAGTCCGTGGCCGGTGGCGGGCGCGTCGACGACGACGAGGTCGTATGGCTGCGTGCCCGGCGAGCGGCGCTGTGGCTGGGCGAGCTCCCAGACCTTGCCCATCGTCAGCAGCTCGCGAAGGCCCGGAGTCGCCGCGGCGACGTAGCCGAAGGCGTTGCTCGAGCCTACGACTTCGGCGAGTGTCCGCAGCGGCAGCTGATCGACGAGGTACTCCTCGAGCGCCACGCGGGGGTCGACGTCGAGCGTCCAGAGGCCGGCTGAGAGCTCCATCTCGACGCCCACGCGGCCGGCCACGCCGAACAGACGCGGCACGTCGCCGCGGCCGCTGACCTCGACGACGGCGGTGCGACGGCCGTCGCGGGCGCCGAGCAGGCCGAGCGCCGCCGCGAGCGTCGAGCGGCCGACTCCGCCCTTGCCGAGGAGGAAGACGAGGCGCCGGTCGAGCACTCGCCCGGGTGTTTTCGCATCAGCTGGGATCGTTGCCACAACCTAGTCGGTCTCGCGGGAAGGTCGAACGGGAAGCGGATGTCGTGAGTTGTGCGGGGCCGGGCGGCGGCGTTTCGCGCCTAGAGCGGCCGTCCGGCGGCGGCGCGGCATGAAGGATTCCTTTCAGCGCGTGCGAATAAGGCCGCGTAGGTGTCCCCTCGACGCTGGAGCGTTCTGCCGTGACCAAACAGGCGAAGGTGATCGCGTTCGCCAACCAGAAGGGTGGCGTCGCGAAGACGACGACGACGCTGAACCTCGCTGCCGCGTTCGCCGAGGAAGGCCACCGCGTGCTCTGCGTGGACATGGATCCACAGGGCAACCTGACGATGTCGCAGGGGATCGACCCCGACTCGCTCGACCAGTCGATGTACGACGTGCTCGTCCATCACATCTCGATCCGCGAGATCATCCGCAAGCGCGAGATCGACGTCGCCTGCGCGTCGATCGACCTCGCCGGCGCGGAGATCGCGATGGCGCCGATGATCGGTCGCGAACGCGCGCTGCAGCGGGCGTTTGACCCGATCCGCGAGGACTACGACTTCATCTGCATCGACACGCCGCCGAGCCTCGGACTGCTGACGATCAACGCGCTGACGGCGGCGCACAAGGTGATCGTCCCCGTCCAGTGCGAGTATCTCTCGATGCGGGGGCTGATCCAGCTCCAGAACACACTTTCGATGATTCGCGAAAACCTCAATCCCGATGTCGATATCGAGGGAATCCTCCCGACGCTCGTCGACTCGCGCACGATCCACGCCAAGGAGGCCATCGAGATCCTCGAGGAGAACTTCGGCGACCGCGTCTTCGCGTCGCGGATCCGCAAGACCGTCCGCTTCGCCGAGGCGCCCGTCAAGGGGATGTCGGTACTGAAATACGACCCCAACGGCGTCGCCGCGCAGGCCTACCGCGACCTCGCGCAGGAGGTCCTCCACGGCCGTCACGCCGAGGCGCTGCAATGAGCAACAAGCGCGCGAGCATGCGAGAGGGTCCGCTGGCGGCCCTGTTCCGAAAGACGGAGCAGGACACGGCGCGGGCGCCCGAGGAGCCGGCGGCGCCGCCGGCGCCGGAGCAGGCAGCCGAGCCCGACGAGGCCGAGCACGCGCCGACGCCGATCGCCGAGGAGCTTCCGCCACCGGCGACGACGCCCGCGATCGAGCGGATGTCGGGCGTGCCTACGCCGCAGGAGCGCCTTCGCGCCGCCTTCAGCTCAGAGCTTCCCGATGACATGCTCGACCGCCGCTCGGCGGCGCAGATCGACGTCTATGCGCGCGGCGACTACGAGTCGCGCGCCGTCGCTGCGCCCGGCCGGCCGCGCCTGCGCGTAGTCGGCGTCGGCGGCGGCGGCGTCAACGCGGTCAACCGGATGGTCGAGGCGGGCGTCGCGGGCGTCGAGTTTCTGGCCGTCAACACCGACCTTCAGTCGCTTCAGCAGTGCATCGCCGACGTCACGATCCACATCGGCGCCCAGGTCACGCGCGGACTCGGCTCGGGCGCCGACGCCGAGCTCGGCCGGCTCGCGGCGATGGAGGAGTACGACAAGGTCAAGTCGCTGCTGAAGGGCTCGGACATGATCTTCATCACGGCCGGTGAGGGCGGCGGCACCGGCACCGGCGCGGCGCCCGTGATCGCGCGGATCGCGCGCGAGGTCGGCGCGCTGACGGTCGGCATCATCACCAAGCCGTTCGGCTTCGAGGGCAGCAAGCGCGCGCAGCAGGCCGATGCGGGGATCGAGGCTCTGTCGGCCGAGGTCGACACGCTGATCGTCGTGCCCAACAACCGCCTGCTCGACGTGCTCGACAAGCAGACATCGATGATCGACGCCTTCCGCGTCGCGGACGACGTCCTGCGCCAGGGCGTGCAGGGGATCTCGGACCTCGTCACGTTGCCCGGGCTGATCAACCTCGACTTCGCCGACGTGCGCACGGTCATGTCGGGAGCGGGAACGGCGCTGCTCGGCATCGGCATGGGGCACGGCGAGGCCCGTGCCCTCGACGCCGCGGTTGCGGCTGTCTCCTCGCCGCTGCTCGAAACCTCGATGGACGGAGCGCGCTCGATCCTGCTGTCGATCACCGGCGGCAACGATCTGTCGCTGTGGGAGGTCAACGAGGCCGCGAAGGCCGTCAACGAGGCCGCCCATCCGGACGCCAACATCATCTTTGGCGCGACGGTCGATGAGAACCTCGGCGACCAGGTCTGGGTCACCGTCGTCGCGACCGGCTACGGCGATCGCGGCGGCCGCCGACCGCCGCGGCGGCTCGATGAGCCGATCGGCGAGCCGCGCATCAAGCGCAACAGCCCCGCCGCCGCGGGGCGGCAGGCAACCTCAGGCTCACGCGGGCACCTTTCTGTAGCCTCGCTTGACGTGCCCGAGTTCGTTCCGCGCCACTAGCGCTTGCGCGCCGCCGCAGTACTCGCAGTCGCCGCCTCGGCAGTGGTGGCGGTCGCGGCCTGCGGAGGACCTGCCGCCGACCTCTTCGAGGTGATCCGCAGCGGCACCGTCCCCGGCGCCGACATCACGCTCGTGCCGAGCGGCGACGGCACGTTGCTGTGCAACCACCGCAGCGTCGAGCTCCCCGACAAGCTGCTTTTGACAGCCGAGAACTTCGACTTCACCTACCACGCGAAGCGTCACGACGCCTACCCGTCGGGTCGGAACCCCATCTACACCTACGTCGTACGCACTCAGGACGGGACGTTCAGCTTCAGCGACGACTCACCACACCTGGGGCCCGAGCTGCGCGCGCTGTCGGCGTGGTCGTTCACGGTCGCGAAGACCGTCTGCCACTAGCCGAAGCGGACCTTGCCGTTCGAGCGTGCGCGGGTCTGGGCGCGGTCGACGAACTCGAACCGCTTGAGCGCCGCGCGCATCAACCGCGCAAGGAGGCGAAGCCGCGCGTTCTCGGAGCGCAGCTCGAGCAGGCCCTGCTTGGCCTCGAGCCCGAACTCGACCGTCGCCGCCATGTCGTAGGCCGACATCGCGTCAAGGCGCTCGGCGTCTGGCTCGCTGTCGGTCGCCTCGAGCACGAGCGCCGAGTAGGCGGCGCGCGCGGCCTGGCGAGCATCCTCGTCGGGCTCCTCCTCATAATCGCCCAGGAACTCGACGGTCCCCGCGGGGTAGGCGAGGTCGTCCTGGCGCTCGATCAGGCGAAACGGCCGCGTGCCGCGGGTGAGGATGTTGACGCGGCCGTCCTCCATCCGCTCGAGGACGCGCTCGATCGCGACAGCGCAGCCGATCGGCTTGAGCTCTTCGTCTGAGAGCCAGACGATTCCGAAGTCGCGCTCGCGTTCGAGGCATTCGGCGATCATCGTGCGATAGCGCGCCTCGAAGATGTGCAGCGGCACGTACTCGCTCGGCAGCGCGACGAGCGCCAGCGGGAAGAGCGGGAAGCTGCGCTCGATCGAGCCGTCCATCGTCTAATTATGGGGCCGCTCGCGCCGTCGCCGCTGCGATGATCCGGCGGCGATGGATGATCTCGCCAAGCGGCTGCTCGAGGGCGACCGCCGCGCTCTGGCGCGGGCGATCTCACTCGTCGAGAACGGCGACCCTGCGGCGGCGGGTCTCGTGGCGGCCGTCTACCCGCATACCGGCGGCGCAGCGGTGACCGGCTTCACCGGGCCGCCAGGAGCAGGCAAGTCGACGCTGATCGCGGCGCTCGTGCGCCGTCGCCGCGAGCAGGGCGCGAGCGTCGCGGTGCTGGCGATCGACCCCTCCTCGCCGTTCAGCGGCGGGGCCGTCCTCGGCGACCGGATCCGCCTCGCCGAGCACTTCCTCGACGGCGGCGTCTTCATCCGCTCGATGGCCGCGCGCGGCGCGCTCGGCGGCCTCGCCGAGGCAGCGCTTCAGACGCTGCTGCTGATGGACGCCTCGGGACGTGCGGAGATCGAGCTCGAGACGGTTGGCGTCGGCCAGGGGGAGGTCGACGTCGCGGGCCACGCCGACACCGTCGTGCTCGTGCTGGTGCCCGGGTCGGGGGACTCCGTCCAGGCGCTCAAGGCCGGCGTGATGGAGATCCCCGACGTGATCGTCGTCAACAAGCGCGAGCACCCGCTGACTGACCTGTTCGTGCGCGAGATCCGCGGCGTGCTCGCGCTCGCGCCCGCCCAGGAGGGCGGCTGGCAGATTCCGGTCCTGACCACCGAGGCCGCGAGCGGCGACGGGATCGAGGATCTCGAAGCGGCGATCGCGGCCCACCGCGCGCAGCTTGACTCAAGCGGCGGCCTCGACGAGCGCCGGCGGCGAAACCTGCGCGAGGAGGTGCTGGCCCTCGCCACCGCCAACCACCGCCGCGAGCTCGAGCGCCGCCTCGAGGGCGACCCGTCGTTTGCGGCGACGATCGAGGAGGTCGCCGCTCGCCGCCTCGACCCGGCCAGCGCCGCGCGGCGCCTCGTGGGCTGAAGCTCTCCTAGGAGCGCGACAGGCGCATCGCGAGCAGCATGATGTCGTCGCGCGAGCGGCCGGCGACGCGCTCGAGCGCCGCCGCGCGGATCCGCTCGAGCAGCGACTCGAGCGACTCGCCGTTCGACTGACCGCAGAGCTGCGCGAGGCCGTCCTCGCCGAGCCGGTCGGCCGAGCGTCCCGCGTCGGTCACTCCGTCGGTATAGAGGAGCAGGGTGTCCCCGGCCGCCATGGCGACCTCGACCTCGTGGACCTCGATCGGATCGACGACGCCGAGCAGCGTGCCGGTCCGCCCGATCGCGCGCGCGCCGCCGCCGGCCGCGATCAGTAGCGGCGGCTGGTGGCCGCCGAGAGCCACGCCGAGGCGCGCGCCGCCGTCGGCCGTGCGCGTCATGCGCACGATCGCCGCCGTGCAGAGGCTCTCCGCGGTCGGCTGCAGGCGGATCGCGTCGTGGAGGGTTTGGAGCATCGCGGCCGGGCCGTCGCCGCTGAGCGCGGCGGCGCGCAGCGTGTGACGGGCGAGCGCGGTTGCGGCCGCCGCCTTCGGGCCCTTGCCGCAGACGTCGCCGACCATCAACAGCCAGCTCCCCGACTCGCCCTCCTCGAGGATGTCGTAGAAGTCTCCGCCGACCTCGTTGAGTTCGCCGGCGGCTTCGTAGAGCGCGCGGACCTCGACCCCTTCGGCCGACGGGAGCGTGGAGGGCAGGAGCGCCTGCTGGAGAGTGTGGGCGATCCGCGCGCGCTCGGTGAAGGCGCGCGCGTTGTCGACCGCGGTGCCGGCGCGGCGTCCGAGCTCCTCAGCCAGAGCGACCTCGGCGTCGCCGATCTGCCGCAGTGGGTCCGAGGACAGGAGCGTGATCGCGCCGAGGGCGCGACCGCCCGCGAGCAGCGGAGCGAACACCACCGTATGCGCCTCCATCTCGCGCAGCAGCTCGAGATGCTCGGCGCTCCGCGCGAGGTCGGCGATGCTGTCGGCCGAACCCTCTCCGTAGCGGCGCGCGTGCCCGGTGCGGATCGCCTCGCCGACGCCGGTTGAGTCGTTCAGCTGCGGCGGGACGATTCGGTCGAGGTCCGGCGTCATCGCCGTGCGCCCGCGCCCGGCCGAGTGCACGGTCACGCGGCGGATCCGGTTTGCCTCATCGAGCACGCTGACCGCGCACCAGTCGGCGAGTTGCGGGACCGCGAGGCGCGCGACCTGCTCGAGCGTCCGGTCGTAGTCGAGCGATGATGCGAGTACGCGGCTGGCCTCGGCGAGGAGCCGTTCGGCGCGTTCGGCGCGCTTGACCTCGGTGATGTTTTCGAAGACGTTGACGGCGTGGGTGACGGCGCCGGTCTCGGGGTCGCGAATCGGGGTCGCGCGAACGATCAGCCAGCGCTCCTCCCCGCTTGTGCGGGAGATGTTGCGCACCAGTAGCGGCGGCGGGTCCGGCTCGCCGGCGAAGAGCCGCCGTGCCGGCATCTGTGAGAGCTCGAGCTCGCGTCCGTCTTCGTCGAGGACGAGGAAGCGCCGCATGATCGATCCGGGCTCGGACTCGAGCAGCTCGGTGGAGGAGTCGAACCCGAGCAGGTCGGTGGCGGCCCGATTGGCGAACACGGTGCGGCCGCCGGGCTCGACGACCGTGACCGCCTCGGCGAGCCCGAGGAGGATCGCCTCCATCCGCTGCTCGACCGCGCGCAGCTCCGAGAACAGGCGCGCGTTGTCGATCGCAAGGGCCGCTCGGCGCGCGAGCTCGCAGACGATGCCGAGGTCCGCCTGGGTGAACGGCTCGCACTCGCCAAGGCGAACGACCGAGATCGCGCCGAGCATGCGTCCGCGCGCCGGGAGCGGCGCCGTGACCGCCGAGCGGTAGTCGTTGGCGATCATGAACTCGGCGTGCTCGGGACTGCGCGCGATCGAGCGCAGGATCTCGTCGGGCATCTGCGCCAGGAGCATCGGCTCGCCGGAGCGGATCGTGGCCGCGACGGGGTGACGCTCCTGGGGATCGACGGGGTGCTTCTCGCGCAACGCGACGAGCCCCGCCTCGAGCGCCGGGTCGCTCGCGACGACTGCGACGTCGCGG
>DATGHN010000242.1:0-3026 GCA_035308005.1 Solirubrobacteraceae bacterium | reverse complement strand
AGGTACTGCCACGACATCGCTCGGCTGACGGCCAACGCACTGGATCGGTTGCGGGAGCGGTCGGGAGGGCGGGTCGTCCCCGAGGCCACGGACAAGTACGGGGAGTGCTGGGTGGCGGATGACTTGTTCGTGATCCGAACTACGGCCGGAACGTCCGGTTGGGTCGAGAAAAGCGCGTGGGGGCGCGTTTCGATGTACCTCCGCGACCCGTGTGTGCGGATTCCGGGCATCGTGATCGGCTAGATCGACCGATGATGATCGCTCAGATCGGCCATCGTGATCGCTCGGTCTCGGTCGGAGCGAAGCGACGTAGCTCGTTGGTGGCGTGTTCGAGGGTGTAGGTCAGGCCTCCGGCTTTCTTCGGGACGGTCCCTTGAGCTTGACGCGGTGGGCGTTGTGCACGACTCGATCGAGCAACGCGTCGGCGATGGTCGGATCGGCAACGTAGTCGTGCCAGTTTTCGACGGGCAACTGACTGGTGAGGATCGCCGAGCGCGTCCCGTGTCGGTCGTCGAAGATCTCCAGCATGTCGCGCCGCTCCTGCTCGCGCAGCGGGGCAATTCCCCAATCGTCGAGCACCAGCACATCGACTTTCGCGAGGCGCCCCAGCAGGCGCGTGTACGTGCCGTCGGCGTGTGCGAGTGCCAGCTCCTCCAAGAGCCGCGGCATGCGGCGGTACAGCGCGCGGAAGCCGCTGCGGCAGGCCTGCTGCGCCAAGGCACACGCGACGTACGACTTGCCCGTGCCGGTCGCGCCCGTGACGATCACGTTCGCGTGCGACCCAATCCACGCGCATGTGCCGAGCTGACGTAGCAGGGTGCGATCGAGGTCGCGCTTCGGCGCGTAGTCGATGTCCTCGATGCACGCGTTCGCGATTCGCAGCTTCGCTTCGCGCAGCGCCCGAGCGAGACGCTTGTTGTCGCGCGACAGGTGCTCGGCGTCCACGAGCATCCCAAAGCGCGCATCGAAGTCGATGTCGTGGCTCTTGGGGTCTTCTCGCTGCGCCGTCCACGCCGCGGCCATCGCGCCGAGGCGTAGGGCATGGAGTTTCTCGATCGTCGGTTCGGTTAGCATTCTCTCGTCCTTTCTCAGTGGTAGTAGTCGCGCCCGCGCACGTTCTCGTGCGTGAGCGAGAGGCCCGTCTGCTCGTCGGCGTTCGCCACGCGATCGAGGCCGTTCTTGAGGATCGACTCGACGTGCCGGTACGACCGAGCGCGTACGCGGAGCGCGCGGTTGCACGCCGCCTCAAGGCGCACCTCGCCGTAGCGCTTGCCGAGACGCAGGATTCCCAGGCAAGAGCGGAAGCCCTGCTCGGGATGCGGGCGATCGGCGAGGATCGCCTCGCACAGCTCGCGCGTCGCCGCGCCGACTTTGCCTGCCCAGGCCAGGATGCGTGACGGCGTCCACTCCGCGTGCGCCCGATGCGCGCTCGGCATGTGCTCGGTCTGCGTAGTGAAGCCTCCCTTCGCATGCGACCGGCGATGTGCGGCCACCCGCCCGCGGCAGTGCAGCACCTCCACGACGTCGCCCGCGACGCGCACCTCGACCTGCTCGTGCACGAGCCGATACGGCACCGAGTACAGGTGCCCCTCGACCGCCACGTGGTAGTCGATGTTGACCCGCGCCTTCAGCCAGGTCGCGTACTCGAAGCGCGTCGCCGGCAGCGGGCGCAGCGCCGCTCGCTCTATCTGCTCGAAAAGATCGCGTCGGCTCTTGCCGTAGCGGCGCATGACGCGCGCGTTGAGATCCATCAGCAGCTCGCCCAGGCGCGCGTTGAGCTCCCCCAGCGAGTGGAATACCTCGTCGCGGATGCGCGCGAGCAGCCACCGCTGCGCGATCTGCACCGCCACCTCCACCTTCGCCTTGTCGCGCGGATGCGCCGGCCGCGCTGGCAGCACCGTCGTGCCGTAGTGCTCTGCCAACTCCTCGTAGATCCGCTGCGCCTCCGGCTCGTACAGGCAAGCTCGCGTCACGCCGGACTTCAACTGGTCGGGCACCAGCGCCCTCGGCACACCGCCGAAGTACTCCAGCGCCCGCACGTGGCTCGCGATCCAGTCCGCACCTCGCTGCGTGTGCGTCGCCTCCGCGTACGTGAGGTTGGACGCCCCCAGCGCCGCGACGAAAAGCTCCACCTCGATCACCTCGCCCGTCGACGCGTCGACGATCCGCGGCTTCTTGCCCGAGTAGTCGACAAACGCCTTGTCCCCAGCCGTGTGCACCTGCCGCATCACCAGGCCCCGACGACCCAGCCACGCCCGGTACCGATCGCAAAATGTCGTGTACCGCAGCCCGTTCGGGTGCCGCTCCAGGTACTCGTGGTGCAAGAGCTCCAGCGTCACGTTCGGGCGATGACGCTCCCGGTGGATCCACACGCAGTCCGGCTCCGGACGCTCCTTCTCCGCCGCCACCTGCGGGTACAGCCGCCTCTCCAACTCCGCGTCGTCGATCCCTTCCACCGCCTCCCACGTCAGCCCCGCCGCCGACGCTCTCGCCAGCGCCAAGCTCACCGCTCCAATGCTCACCCCCACCGAGTCCGCGATCGCCCGGTGCGCGCGACCAAGAAGCCACTTCTGACGAACGATCTCTCTGCTCTGGCGCATCGACAGTCTCTCCGTGGGCATCGCCCCCTCTACCGGGGCTCGCCCTTGCCTGCGTGCGCTTCGCTCTGCCGCCGGCCAAATGCCCGGCCGCCGTGTTCACCGCTCCGATCTCAGCGTTCATGATGCCGATCCGGGCGTTCACCTTCCCGATCTAGGCGTTCACGATGCGCCGATCTTGGCGTTCACCATCGTCCGATCCGCGCGTTCACGATCGCCCGAAACCCGCAATCTCGATGGTCGGAGCCACCGAGCGGGAGCTCACCCACCACAAGGTGCCCTACGAAACGGCCGTTGCCCGCTACGGAGAGATCGCACGCCGGCAGATCCTGGGCGACGCCAGCGGGATGTTCAAGATGCTGTTTCGCCGCGACAGCCGCGAGCTCCTCGGCGCGCACTGCATCGGCTCCGGCGCGACGGAGCTCGTGC
>DATGHN010000241.1:0-6724 GCA_035308005.1 Solirubrobacteraceae bacterium | reverse complement strand
CGCACGCCGGCCGGCGCCGGACGTCTCCGCCCACGACATCGTGATCGACGGGCTGCGCGGATCGAGCTTCGAACTGCGCACGCCGCTGGGGGCCGCCTCGGTTCGGCTGTCGCTGCCAGGCCTCTACAACGTCTACAACGCGCTCGCCGCGGCGGCGCTGGCAACCGCCTTCGAAGTCTCACCGGCATCGATCGCGTCGGCGCTTTCCGGCGCGAGTGCGGTTTTCGGACGCGGTGAGCGCGTGGCGCTCGAAGGGGCCGAGCTGTCGATCCTCCTCGTCAAGAACCCGGCCGGCGCAAACGAGGTGCTGCGCCTGCTCGGCTCCCAGCCCGGTCCACACGAGATCCTCGCCGTGCTCAATGACCGCATCGCCGACGGTCGCGATGTCTCCTGGATCTGGGATGCCGACTACGAGACCCTCGCGGCGCGTGTCGGCTGGGTGACGTGCTCGGGCACGCGTGCGGCGGAGATGGCGCTGCGCTTCAAGTACGCGGGGGTACCGGCGGAGCGGATCGCGGTCGTACCCGAGCTCGACGCGGCATTCGATGCGGCACTCAAGCGCGCGCCTGGCGAGCTGTACGCGCTACCCACTTACACCGCAATGCTCGCCCTGCGCAAATTGCTTGCAAAGCGCGGCCGCGTACGCAGCTCGTGGGAGCGGCGCTGATGAGCAACGTCGTCTGGCACGACCTCGAGTGCGGGTCCTACGCGGCAGATCTGGCGATCTGGCTCGAGCTCGCCGCTAGTTGTGGCGGCAGCGTCCTCGATGTGGGCGCAGGCACGGGCCGGGTCGCACTCCCCCTCGCGCGCGCCGGGCATCGCGTGGTCGCACTCGAGCGCGAGGTCGGGCTCGCGACCGAGCTTCGCCGCCGCGCCGCCGGCCTCGAAGTCGAGGTGATCTGCGCCGACGCCTGCGACTTCGCGCTTGCCGAGGCGGTCGACCTCGCGATCGTGCCGATGCAGACCGTGCACCTGCTCGAGGATCTCGCGGCGTTCCTTCGCTGCACCCACGCCGCGCTGTGTGAGGGAGGGCTGCTCGCCGTCGCCCTCCTCGGCGATGGCGTCGAGCCATTCGAGCTCGAGCTCGAACCCGACGCGACCGAGATCGCGGGCGTGCGCTACGCCAGCGCGCCTACCGCCCTCCGACGTGAAGACGGCGCGATCGTCCTCGAGCGCAGGCGCACGAAAAGCCGCGCCGGCGCGACGCAGAGCGAGAAGATCGACACGATTCGCCTGCGCGAGCTCGACGCCGCGGCGCTTGAGCGCGCGGCGCACGCCGGGGGCTTTCACACGCTTGCCAGCCGCTCGCTTCCGCCAACGCACGAGCACGCGGGCAGCGAGATCGCGCTGATGGAGGCGCGGCGATGAAGCTCCGCGTCTGCGCGCTCTACCCCGAGCTGATGAACATCTATGCCGACCGCGGCAACCTGCTGATGCTGGAGCGCCGCTGCGCGTGGCGGGGGATCGAGTTCGAGCTGACGGCCAGCACGCTCGGCGATCCGCTCGACGACGCGCACGACCTCTACTACATGGGCGGCGGTCAGGACGCAGACCAGCGGCGTTGCGCGGCGGACCTACTCGAGCGAAAGGCTGACGCGCTACACGCGGCAGCGCGCCGCGGAGCCGTCGTCCTCGGCGTCTGTGGCGGCTACCAGCTACTCGGTCACTCCTACGAGCTCGACAGCGAGACGATCCCCGGGATCAGCCTGCTCGACGCGCGGACGGTGCGATCGGATGGACCGCGCCTGATTGGCAACGTCGCACTGCGCACCGCCGACGGGATCGTCGCAGGGTTTGAGAACCACGCCGGACACACCCATCTCGGCGCGAGCCAGGCGCCGTTTGGCACTGTGGTACGCGGCCACGGCAACGACGGGCGAAGCGGGCAGGAGGGCGCGCGGAGCGGCTCCGTGATCGGCACCTACGTGCACGGGCCGCTCCTACCCAAGAACGCCTGGCTGTGCGACCTGCTGATCTCACTCGCGCTGGGTGTCGAGCGCGCGAAGCTCGAACCGCTCGAGGATTCACTCGAGGACGCGGCACACGCGGTCGCGCTGCGCGCCGCCGGCGCCTGAGTCGCGTCGCTGTCGCACGCGCTCCGTCACGAAAAACCGCCTGTGCCGCGAACCGGCGTTAGCGTGTCGGCAGTGGATGACTCGGCACTGAGCAGACGGGCTTTCCTGCGCCATGGTGCGCTGACCGTGATCGGCGCGAGCACGCTCGCCGGCTGCGCAGGTTCTAGCTCCGCGCCGGCATCGACCAGCAAAAGCACGACCAGGTTCACTACGACCGGCACAACCTTGGACGCCCAGGCCGGCGGGCCGCCGACCGTCGCCGATTGGGCGGAACTCGAGCACGCGCTTTCCGGTCGCCTCGTGCGGCCGGGCAGCTCGTCCTATGAGAGCACACGGCTCGTTTATGACCTGCGGTTCGATTCGGCGAGACCCGCGGCAATCGCCTATTGCGCAACACCCACCGACGTGCAGCGCACGATCGACTTCGCCCGCCGCCACGCAATCACTCCGACCCCGCGCTGCGGCGGCCACAGCTACGCCGGCTACTCCACCGGCTCGGGGCTCATCATCGACGTCACGCCGATGAACCGTGTCGTCGTCAACGGCCGGACCGCCCGCGTCGACGCCGGCACGCGCCTGATCGATCTCTACACCGCAGTCGCCGGCAGGGGCGTCCTCGTGCCGGGCGGCAGCTGCCCGACGGTCGGCATCGCCGGACTGGCGCTCGGCGGGGGCGTCGGCGTGCTTGGGCGCAAGTATGGGCTGACGACCGACGCCATCGAGGAAGTCACGATCGTCACCGCCGACGCGCGCGTGCTGCGCGTCGGTCCGACGACCGAATCGGATCTCTACTGGGCCTGCCGCGGCGGCGGCGGCGGCAACTTCGGCGTCGTGACGTCCTTGCACCTTGCGACCCACCCGATCCCGCCACTTGCGCTGTTCACGCTCGAGTTCCCCTGGGCGGCGGCGGGTGACCTCTTTCACGCCTGGACCCACTGGATCGCCAAGGCGCCCGATGAGCTGTGGTCCAACTGCCTCCTGCTGAGCGCCGGCGTGGGCGGCCTGATCGCTCGCTCGACCGGTGTCTACGTCGGCGAGACGAGCTCTTTGACTGGACTCGTCAACGAGCTCGTGACTGCCGTTGGGACGGCGCCGACGACGAACTTCGTCGGCGCCGACACCTATCTGCGCGCGATGTTCGTCGAGGCCGGTTGCGCCGAGCTCACGCTGGCCCAGTGCCAGCTCACTGCTCCAGGGTCAGCGGGCACACTGGCGCGCTCCGCATTCGCGGCCAAATCGGCCTATTTCGCCAAGACGCCGCCGCACGTTGGCATCGCGGCGATCACCTCGGCCGTTGAGCGCTTCCACAGCGAGTTGCCCGAGCTTGGCGGCGGACTCGCCTTCGACGGCCTCGGCGGCGCGATCAACGCGGTCGCCCCCGGCGCGACCGCCTTCGTCCATCGGGACTCCCTCTGCCAGCTCCAGATGACTGCGAACTGGGGATCGGGTACCGACAGCTCGACCGCCGCAGCCGTCCATCGCTGGCTCGCCCAGTCGGCCTCCTCACTTGCTCCCTACACAAACGGCGAGGCCTACCAGAACTACATCGACCCGACGCTCGCTGACTGGGAGCACGCCTACTACGGCCGAAATCTGCGCCGCCTGCGCTCGATCCGGCGCCGCTACGACCCGGACTCCGTCTTCAAGTTCGCGCAGGCCATCCCGGCGTAACCGATCGTCGGGCTATCGACGGACGGCCGTGTAGGTCCCGGTGGAGCCGTTGGTGTCGCGAAATCCCCCCACCAGCCGGTTCCCCGTGAGCGTGCCTTTGTTGTACGACTTGTAGGTCGCGCCCAGCGTGATCGTGAAGGCGTAGTGATCCCCCGTTACGTGGCAGGCCACGAGCCTGTACCCGCCCCTTGACAGCGAGGTCGTGCCTGAGCACGCACCGGTCGTGCGGTTTTCGTTCTTGATCGTGAATGGCTGCCCGTTACTCGTCGTCCAGGTGCCTACGAAGTTGGCGTTCTTAGCGGTAGCTGACGCCTGGGGGGCGAACACCACCAGCGCCGCTGCAGCCGCAGCCGCACACAGTGCGCTGCGCGTGATCGATCCGTTCATCTGTCGTTCTCCTCCTTGATCGGGTCCCCCAGAGCCCCCGCACTCTACCCAGGCGTCCAGTCCGAAACCTCATCTGAGTCGGCCGCCGCCTTGGACTACGTTCGCTCCAGAAGACGTGCCGTCCAGCGCGAGTGGTGGCTCCGCAGTTCCTGCTCGTCGAGATCAGGACGCCCGAGCGGTGCGTAGTTCGGAGCCCAGGATTCGACTACGTCGTGCGAGCGAGCCAGAGCCCAGGCGTCCCATAGCGCCACGGCGTCGACGAGCTGACCAGTAGCGGCTTCGTAGGCCTCAAGAAAGACGTCGGCGATTGGCTCGTCGAACAGGAGAATGAGGTCGAGGCGGCACCAGCTCACGTCGTAGCCGCGTGGACCGCGTGCCGCACCCGACCAGTCAACGACGCCAGTGAGCTTGCCATCGCGCCAGACGACGTTTCCCGACCAGTAGTCGCGGTGGGTCAAAACCTCGGGCGACGAAGCGACGAGCTGCGACCAGTGCGACAGGACGTCAGCCGCCAGCGGGCCACTCAACTTCGCTCGAGCTTCCTCGTCCGCAGACACTCGCGGCAGGCTTGCCAGTCGCTCGGTGGGTGTCCCGTGCACGCGAGCCAGGCCTCGACCGAGCTCAGAAGCCCACTCCTTCGGATCGGTTGGTGTGATGTCCGCCGCGCCGTCGACCCAGCTGATCAACGACGTCGGATACGGCGACCAGCGTCCGTCCACATCGCCTGCGAGCAGCAGCGGCGCCAACCCTCCGAGCCCGTCAAGCGACCGCAGCACACGCTGCTCGTGGATCGCGGCGTCGTCGCCGGCTGGGAACTGGCGCACGACGACCCTGAGCACCGGATTATTGGTATCGACTCGCCAAGTCTCGGCGTGCTGGCCGCCCTCGAGGCGGACGACGTCCACGACAACCGCCGACGCGCCGGCGAGCCGGCGGACTTCCTCAAGCGCCCCAGCCGAAGGGTGACCTGTGGCGCGGTCATCGCTCAATCTCGGCACGAGGCCCGAGTTGCAGGCGTCAGCGTCGCTCGTCGCGATCTCGCTCCGACGCCTTCCGCCTTCGCCAGAAGTAGTAGACGACCACTCCCGTCACGACCACGAGAATGACGGCCCCAATGGTGCCGCGGGGTCGGTGTCCGGTAGCGGCGGCGAGCACGAGGGCGGCCAGTGGCGCTGCGTGAGCCATCTGTCCTCGCGGCCGGTCAGCCAGCCAGCGACGCGGCGTCAACGACGCTCGCGTAGCCCTGCGCGAGCGCGCCGATGAACGCCGCGTGGACCGCCGGAGCCGGCACGTCCACGCCTCCGAAGGACAGCGATGGCGCGGCGCAGGCGTCGTGCACGAGCGTGACGGTGAAACCGAGGTCGCTCGCCGCACGCACCGTCGCATCGACGCACATCGAGGTCATCATGCCGCAGACGACGAGCTCGTCTACCTCGCGCTTGCGAAGCTCGGCTTCAAGCGGCGTGCGCAGGAAGGCGTTCGGCTCGTCCTTGGTGATCAGGAGCTCCGCGCCGTCAGGAGCAACGTCGGGGTGTATCTCGACGCCGTCGGTGCCCGGGCGAAAGAACGGGGCGTCCGGCGCATCCCAGACGTGCTGGACGTGGATCACGTGCTCTGAGTCCGCTCGAAAGCGCTCGAGCACGCTCCTCGCGGCCGTCGCCGCGGCCTGCGGCTCGTGCAGCGGGTGCGCGCCGCCCGGGAAGTAGTCCCGCTGGATGTCGACGATCACGAGCGCCCTGGACACGGTGCGCTCGATCATAGCCTCAGCCGCTCGAGCCGAAGCCGCGCTCGCGTCGCTCGCTCTGCGACAGGTCCGCCACCTCGGCGACTTCGAGGGTGGCGAAGGCGACGATCAGCAGCTGCGCGATCCGCTCGCCGGGCGCGATGTCGAAGGGCTCGGCGCGGTCGGTGTTCAGCAGCAGCACCCGCACCTCGCCGCGGTAGCCCGCGTCAATCAGGCCGGGAGCGTTGACCAGCGCGATCCCGTGGCGCAGCGCGAGCCCTGAACGCGGCAGGACCAGCCCGGCGTGCCCGTGCGGGATCGATACCGCGATCCCCGTTCCCACGCTCGCGCGCTCGCCCGGCCCAAGGCGCGCCGCGTGCGCGGCGTAGAGGTCAAGGCCGGCGTCGCCGTCGTAGGCACGGCTCGGGAGGGTCGCCGCCTCATCGAGGCGCTGCACCTGGAGCGTCACGGCCGGCTGCCGTTGCGGTGCGCGAAGCGCGCGAAGCGCGCCGCAGCTCGCGGCGGTAGCAGCGCGCGGACGAGCACGCCGTCGGCGGTGTCCTCGCGCTCGAGCTCGCCGGCCAGTTCGTGGAGCTCGGCGAGGCGCGCCCCCTCGGAATAGGGAAACAGCAGCTCAACCGGAGCCAGCGCCGCGGCGAAGGAGGCCTCGATGCGCTCGCGGAGAAGCTCGAGCCCGTCCCCCGTCTGCGCGGACACGAGGACCGCGTCGCGGTGGCCGCCCTGGGCCCGGGCGCGCGCCAGGTCGTCGAGCAGGTCTGACTTGTTGAGGACGAGCAGCCGCGGGCTCTCGCCCGCGCCGATTTCTTCGAGCACGTCCTCGACGGCGCGCGTCATCGCCTCAATGTCG
>DATGHN010000240.1:0-2864 GCA_035308005.1 Solirubrobacteraceae bacterium | reverse complement strand
TGTCGCTCGTGCCGGTGGTCGAGTGGCCGTCGCCGCGCGCGTCAAAGACAATCTTCGAGCCGGCGAAACGCGCCTTGCCGAAGACCCAGCCGGGCGGCTCGGCGAGCACTTGGGTGACGGTCTTCGTCCCCGGATTGACGGCTGTCGAGGCGGCGATCGTGTAGATCCCGTCGTTGGGCGGCTGGTCATCGACGATCAGCAGGGTGCGCCCGTCGCTTGACCACGAGAGCGAGGTCGGGCCGTGGCCGAACGGCGTCTCGTCGTCGAAGGCGGCGACCGGCGCGGCGGGGGCAGCGGCGGACGTGCCGACGCGAATCGCGTACTGGCAGGCCGCGGCGGCGCGGAAGATGAAGACCGTGCACGACGGATCCTCGTTCTCGACCCAGGCGAGCGCCCCGGCGTTGGCGGGGTCGGGCGCCGGGCCGGCGAGCGGCGCGAGCGTCTCACTCGCCGTGTTCGACCACGGCGTGCCGGCCGCGGCGGCCGGCTGGGTGCCGAGCGCGCGGGTGTCGATCCCGGTCTGGGAGGCGGCGCCCGGGGTCGCCTGCGTCGCGTTCGCATAGACCGAGTAGGAGTAGGCCACAGCCTTTGCCCCGACTAAGCGCGGCTGCGATTCGACGACATCGCCGCTCGGAAGCGACGGAGCCGGCGGCGACTGGCGGGTCAGGATTCCGCCCGCCAGCGAGAACGTCAGCGCGCAGCTGCCGGCGTTACAGCCCGGGGCTCCGAAGGCGTTCGTCGAGGCCGTGAAGACGACCGTCGAGCCGCCCACCTGAAACAGATCGGGACTTGCGATCGTCGCCGCCGGCAGCACCGTGGCCAGCGCGGGGGTCGTCGAGGAAGCGATCTCGTGCGGGTAGGTGCCGTCGTCGTTTGCGGCCCACAGCGACGTCGCGCCGGCGGCGGCGCTCCTGACCCAGACGATCTGTCCCGCCGAAGCCGAGGCGGGCATGAGCGCCAATGCTGCGGCGGCGGCGATGGCACTGCGAATCGGGCGCATGGTCTCCTCAAACTCCGTCGCGGCGGCGTAGTTGCGTGAGTCTTCTCGCCGCCTGGACCGCAAGCCAAACATCGGCTCGTTTGCGCGATCGCATGACTGCGCCGATCATGTCGTCACGGGCTTGAGACGGCGCGGCTGGGCGGCGTAGCAGCGGCGCATGGCGACGTCGCGAGAAGTGCTCCAAGCCATACGGGGTGCGACGGCCACGAAAGTCGAGCTCGCCGCCGACCGCCTCACCATCGACTTCGACCACAGCGTGGCCGTCGTCGCCGACGCACCCGTCGAGCCGCTAACGGGGTCGGAGTTCGTGCGCCGCATACCGGTGCTCGACCTGAAGCTCGCCTCCGCGATCGAAGCGTGAGCTTCGAGGTATCTGCGTCAGCCGCGGCGGTTTCGCAACCCTCGAGTACCGCGAGCGCCTACAGACCTCGCCTCGATCGGCCGATAACTGCCGTCGGTGGAGGACGGATCGAATCCGTTCGGCGAGTGGGGGCCGCCGCCAGAGCCGGCCCAACCGCCGCTCCATGCGCCGACGCCCGCGCCAGGCGAGCCGCCACCGTCTCGCCGGCGGCCGTCGCGGCTGGCTGTGCTGATATCGATCGCGGCGGCGCTCGCGATCCCCGCCGTTCTCCTGAATGTATCCAGCGGCTCAGGCTCGACGGCGCCGCCGCGGTTGTCGGCGTTCTCGCCGCTCCCAGCGTCTGGTCTGCCTGGCTCGGTGCGCTACTTCACCACCGCGGGACCAGCCTCGTGGCCCATCTCGATGTCGTTTCCCGAAGCGGGCGTCATCGACTATGTCTTCACGAACGCGACGGCGTGGAGTCCGCCCGAATCCGTGCTGCCGCCGCCCGGGACGATCGAGATTCAGATCGAGGACTACAGCCCGGCTGCAGTGCCGGCGGTGCTCGGCAAGCGCGCCGCCAACCAGAATCCGCTCGAGCTGTTGGGGGAGGCGCACGCACCGCGCGGGTCAGAGCACGTCGTGCGCTCGCGTGGTCAAAGCCTTCTCCTCGCCGGGCGGCCTGCCGCCGAAGAGACGTACAGATACGTCTTTCAGGGCAACCGCAACGTCCAGACCGAGTTGGTGACGCGTCAGAACGGCGAAATCGTGTCGATCGTGATGGACAGCGATCCGTCGCTGCAGGCGCGCGCCGCGGCGGCGCTGCGCACAATCGCAGGGCACTGGCAGTGGCTGACGCGCGCTACCGCGGTTCGTACCCCGACCGTGCCGGCGCCACGCCAGTTCGTGCCGGCCCCGGGAATCCTTCCGAGCGGACAGTGGATCGCCTCCGGCTTCGTCGGTGCTGACAGCGGCGATGTCGCCGACGCCCATATCGACCAGCCCGAGGTCCGCGCCTGGGACTTCACACGCGACTGCGTGACCGGCCAGCACTGTCGCGTGGAGCTCACGCGCGAGTTGGTCGGGGCCGACCCGAGCACGGGGCCGGTCACGCAAGAGGTCGGCAACGCGGGGTGGTTTCAGGTCAGATTCCCGGTCGTCCACGCGCTGTGCGCCCGCAGGCCAACGGGACCGACGTTGCGCGAGACGATCCGCGTGACGCTCGGATTCGGGTGGGTATCAGCAAAACACCTCGCGCTCGTCGGCGACGACACCGAAACGATCCTCGGGTGTGGGTCGCCGGTTCCGGCGGTCCTCGCCGACCACTGGACGGCGCGGCGCGTTCCCGCTCCGTCGTCCATCCCGACGCTCACGATCGATCCCCGCCACGCGTCCTCCGCCGGCGCGTTTCGCGTTGCGGCGGGCCGGGTCTGCTCGGCGCTCACCGGTCGAGCAGCCCGCGTCGCGCGGGGGCTCGGTGACGCGTTGCACCTACTCGCCACCTCGAAGAGCCCTGAGGCGCGA